>DASQJV010000001.1:0-2346 GCA_035630855.1 Allosphingosinicella sp.
ATCGGCCACGAGATCAGCCACAGCTTCGACAATAACGGCGCCCTGTTCGATTCGACCGGACGCCTCCGCAACTGGTGGACCCCCGCCGACTTCGCGCGCTTCCAGCAGGCGGGAACGGCGCTCGCGGCGCAATATGACACCTACGAGGCGCTTCCCGGCCTCCACGTCAACGGCAAGCTGACCCTGGGCGAGAATATCG
Source organism: Allosphingosinicella sp. (assembly GCA_035630855.1). GTDB lineage: Bacteria > Pseudomonadota > Alphaproteobacteria > Sphingomonadales > Sphingomonadaceae > Allosphingosinicella. The sequence continues at coordinate 200 of DASQJV010000001.1, forward strand.
CGGACGTCGCCGGCCTCGCCGCCACCTACGACGCCTACCGCGCCTCGCTCGGCGGCAAGGAGGCGCCGGTGATCGACGGCTTCACCGGCGACCAGCGCTTCTTCATCGCCTTCGCCCAGGCCTGGGCGAGCAAGATGCGCGACGAGTCGCTTCGCCAGCGGGTCCTCACCGACGGCCACGCGCCCGGCCAGTTCCGGGCTCTGACGGTGCGCAACCTGGATTCCTGGTATAGCGCATTTGGCGTCAAGCCGGGGCAGAAGCTCTATCTGGCGCCGGAGAAAAGGGTCCGAATCTGGTAGAAGACACAACCGTTCGGGCTGAGCTTGTCGAAGCCCTCTCCTTTCCTCTTATTGAAACAAGAAGAAAGGCCCTTCGACAGGCTCAGGGCGAACGGCTGGGTGATTCAACCTGATCCCCCGCCGCATTGAACCGGCCGCCCGCGCGGCGTAGAAGCGAGGGCATCCACGGAGGTCGCATCATGCACGTTCTGCTTCTTATGGCTCTGGCCGGAGCCGGCCCCCCGCCCGCCGAACAGGCCTCTCCCGCGCCCGTCGGCGGGAAAATCATCTGCAAGACCGAGACCCGGGTCGGGACCCTCGCCGGGCGGAAGCGCGTCTGCCACACCGCGGAGGAATGGCAGAAGATCGCGGCGCGCGGCCGGCAGACCTGGGAGGAGGTCCAGGGCGCTCACGGCAGCAGCCACTCGGTCGAGCCGCCGGGTCAGCTGACCAGCGCCCCGCAGTAACGGTCTAGACCGCCCAGCGCGCCTGCAAAGGCCGCGCGAACCCGTCCGGCCGATCCTCGGAAAGCCAATGGTCGCCCATCCACTGGTCGGCCGCCGAGCGAAGCCGACCGGCATATCCGGGCCTATCCATTCCGGCGAGCGGAAGCCCGAATGCGCGGGCGGTGTCGGCGATGCCGCGATCCTCGAGCCCTCGCCCGGCCGCGACCGCATGCCGCGCGATCTCCAGCTCCTGCCCCCAGAAGTAGACGCTCGCGGCGCCGACATTGGCCTGCATCCGCCGAACCTCCGCGACCCGGTCGCCGCCGACGATCGGAAGCCAGATGTCGGCGGCCAGCAGGTCGACGGCACGGTCCGGGCGCCAGCTGAAGGCGTCGCCCTCGACGATCCTCACCTTGGCGCCGGCGCCGCCGGGCAGCCGGTCGAACAGGCCGAGCGCGCGGTGCAGGGCGATGAGCGCGGAGTCGCGCTCGACCACCGTCACCGACTCCACCCCGGCCTTCACGGCGCATAAGGCCGCCGACCAGCCGAGGCCGAGCCCGAACACGGCGACGTGACCCGCGGCGCAATCCACTCCGATCTGCTGGCTTTCGACCTCCACCGGCATCAGCGACATCCAGGTGTCGCTGCCCCGGTCGAGCGAGATCACGCCCGAGACGGGACGCGCCGGGCTCCAATAGCCGCGCAGCGGGATGTCCTGCCCCCAGCGGCGGACGATCCAGCCGTCATGCTCCATCGGCCGGTACAGGGACTCGACCGAGTCGTGCCGCAGCATTGGCGAGCCGCCTTCCCGCCGGCCTCAGCCCGCCCCGATCAGCTCGCGGCCGATCAGCATCCGCCGAATCTCGTTCGTGCCGGCGCCGATGTCGAGCAGCTTGGCGTCGCGCATGAAGCGCTCGACCGGCCAGTCCTTGGTGTAGCCGGCCCCGCCCAGCGCCTGGATCGCCTCGAGGCTGACCTTCACCGCGCTCTCCGAGGCGAGGAGGATGGCGCCCGCCGCGTCGAAGCGGGTGGTCTTGCCCGCGTCGCAATTCTTCGCGACCGTGTAGACATAGGCCCGGGCCGAATTGAGCGCGACATACATGTCGGCGACCTTGGCCTGGATGAGCTGGAACGAGCCGATCGGGTTGCCGAACTGCTTCCTCTCGCGGACATAAGGGAGGACGACGTCGAGGCAGGCCTGCATGATCCCGAGCTGGATCCCGGCGAGCACGGTGCGCTCGTAATCGAGCCCCGACATCAGCACGCCGACGCCGCCGTTGACCGGCCCCATCACATTCTCGTCCGGAACCTCGCAGTCGTTGAACACCAGCTCGCCGGTCGGGCTCCCCCGCATCCCCATCTTGTCGAGCTTCTGGCCGAGGCTGAAGCCGGGCATGTCCTTCTCGATCAGGAAGGTGGTGAT
>DASQJV010000002.1:0-3277 GCA_035630855.1 Allosphingosinicella sp.
ATGATTGTACGGCCTTCGTGAGCCGCACGACCTCGTTGCGTCGTTGCGTCGTCGCGTTGAAAATCGATTGGCCTGCGGCCGAGGAAGGCTCGCGCAGGATGCGGAGGTTCAGGCCGTTCCGAAATCCGCGGTCAGCATCCGGGTGTCGACGCCGGCGCTCCGGAAGGCGGCGCACCAGCGGTTGTCGACGTCGCAGCTGTAGAGCAGCTCGTCGTTTCCCGGCGTTGCGAACCAGCCGTTGCCGCGCAATTCCTCCTCGAGCTGGCCGGCGCCCCAGCCGGCGTAGCCCAGGGCCGCGAGCCAGCGGGCCGGGCCGCGGCCCTCGGCGATGGCGCGGAGGATATCGAGGGTGGCGGTGAGCGCCCAGCGGCCGGCGACCGAGATCGTTTCCTGGCCGCCCCAGTCGGTCGAGTGGAGGATGAAGCCGCGCTGCGGCTGGACCGGGCCCCCGGCATGGATGGCGACGTCGGGCGCCGCCCCCGGCTCGATGTCGAGCTGGCCGAGCAGGTCGTGGAAGCTGATCCGGGGGACGATCCGGCCGAGGCCGATGCCGAGCGCGCCATTCTCGTCGTGGACGCACATGGCGATGACCGCCTTCTCGAAGCGCGGATCGCCGATGCCGGGCATGGCGAGGAGGAGCTGACCCGAGAGGAAAGGCGGCTGGTCCATCATTCAGGACCTGGACTCATAACCGGAGGTGGCCGTGACGGGTTGGCATTTGTTGTCTGGCAAGGAGCGAGGAGGGAGCGATGCTCGACGCATCGTGACCGATCGAGCGACGCTGTCCGGGCGACAAAGGACAACCCGCCGCTTCGCAGTCGACCGGAGAAGTCGGCTGGGGGCGTCGAGCGCCTCGGACGGATATCCTGACCCGCCCTTCGGCCCTCTCCTACCCAGCCGACTTCTCCGGTCGATCACGGCCACCTCCGGTTATGAGTCCAGGTCCTTGGCTATAGGCGGACGGAGATGGCGCTGCTAGGGCGGCGAAAATCCTACCGACGAAGCGAAAGGAAGCCGAGATGAGCATCAGCGTTGGCGAGCGCCTTCCCAAGGGCACGCTCCAGAAGGCGAGCGCCGAAGGCCCGCAGCCGATCGACAGCGAGGAGTTTTTCCGCGGCCGCCGAGTCGCCCTCTTCTCGGTGCCCGGAGCCTTCACCCCGACCTGCTCGGCACGCCACCTTCCCGGCTTCGTCGAGCGCGCCGACGAGCTCCGGGCCAAGGGCGTCGACGAGGTCGCCTGCATCGCCGTCAACGACGCCTTCGTGATGCAGGCCTGGGGCGAATCGGCGGGCGCCGAGGGCAAGGTGACGATGCTCGCCGACGGCAACGGCGACTTCGCCCGGGCGCTCGGACTGACCATGGACGGATCGAAGTTCGGCCTCGGCGAGCGCGGCTCGCGCTGGTCCGCCATCGTCGACGACGGGGTGGTCGAGCAGCTCAATATCGAGGAGCCGGGCGCGTTCAACGTCAGCAGCGCCGATTACATGATCGAGAGGCTTTAGCGGCAGGCAACGGCTGACACGCCCATGCGTTGATGGCCTCTCGAATGCGATGCGGGGAAATTCACCCATGGCTGCCAATTCCGACAAGCCCGACAATCGGGAAGCCAAATCGGCGGCTTTGAAGCTGGCCGAGGACATCAAGCGCAGCCCGCTGACGGCGGCCGCGATCGCCGGCGGCGCGGCCGCGGCGGCGGCCGGAGCGGTGCTGGGCGCGAGGGCGCTCGCCCGGCGCAACGGCGCGCGCGCGGGCAGGCCCGTCAACCAGGTGCTGGCGGCGGCGATTACTGCCACTGAGGCCGCAGCGGCGTGTCAGAAAGCGGCCGAGCCCGACACGGCGTCCGAGCCGGGAGCTGGCGACGCGGAGGGTCATCCGAGCTGAGCCCGGACCATCGCGCGCGCAGGACCTCGCTTCGCTCTCGCTAGCGGGCTTGCGCCAGAGCGAAGTCTACGGCGATCCTGACCCTCGTCTCGATCTCCCTGGAGGACGAATTGCCCAGCCCCATGGCGGCGTAGAGCGCTTCCATGTCTTCAGGGTCGGGAGCCAGGATTGCCCGCTCGCTCACCCGGACAATCCGGACGACCCGCATACCCAGGGCCCGGGCATAATCGTCCGCTTCTGCCCGCGCCCGGTCGATGGCATCCTGCCGGGCGGCGCGGCGAGCCGCCGAATCGTCGGCGAGCTCGTAGACCGGTCCGGTCACCTCGTCCGCCCCGGCCTTCTCGACGGCCGTCCTTACGCTTTCGACCCCAGCAGGGTCGGCGAGCCGGATCTCGAGCATGGCGGTCTCGGTCTTGGTGGCCGGCCGCAGGGCCGTCGGCAGCGACATTTCGGGCGCGGCGTCGCCGACGAAGCCGACCCGCCAACCGGCAGCCGCGGGACGGACGTCCACCGTTTCCACCCTGGAGGACTTGGCGGCGGCTTTCACCCGGTCGACCCGCACCGCGTTGGCCGCCCTCGCCTCCGCCGCGCTCCCGGCGTCCGATTTCACCAGCACGTAGAGCAAGGCGACGTCGGCGGGGTTCCGGACCTTTCCCACGGCGGCGACCTCGAGCAAGGTCTCGCCGGGGGCGAGGCTCGCCGGCTGAGATTGGGCGGCGGCGGACCCCGGGCAGGCCAGCACGGCGGCAAGCGCGACCGCTAAGCCTGCCAGCCGCACTTGCGTCCCCGGTTCTGCTGCTGGAGCCAGGTCTGGAGGGGCCGGAAATATTCGAGCATCGGGCCGCCCGACATCTCGCGGGTGCCGGTGAAGGCTTCGAGCGCGTCCGGCCAGGGCTTCGAGGCGCCCATCGCCAGCATCGCGTTCAGCCGCTGGCCGACCTCCTTGTTGCCGTAGAAGGAGCAGCGGTGGAGCGGGCCGGTCCAGCCCGCCTGCTTGCAGGCCGCCTGGTAGAATTGGAACTGGAGGATCCGAGCGAGGAAGTAGCGCGTGTAGGGGACGCTCGCCGGAACGTGATATTTGGCGCCGGGATCGAAATCCTGCTCGGTCCGAGCGGTCGGCGGGACGATGCCCTGATATTGCAGGCGAAGATCGTTCCAGCCCTTCTCGTAGCCGGCCGAGGGAACCTCGCCGCTGAACACCCGCCAGCGCCATTTGTCGACGAGCAGGCCGAAGGGGAGGAAGGCGACCTTGTCCATCGCCTGCCTGAGGAGGAGTCCGATATCCTTGTCGGCGCTCGGCACCTTGCTCCTCGGCAGAAGGCCGATCTGGACCAGATATTCCGGAGTCACCGAGAGCGCGATGGCGTCTCCGATCGCCTCGTGGAAGCCGTCGTTG
>DASQJV010000003.1:0-8727 GCA_035630855.1 Allosphingosinicella sp.
GATAAGTGGACAGGCACTTACCAGCGAGATCAGCAGCCGGGGCCGCGCGCGCCCGGCACGGCCTCACCCCAGCTTCGCCTTCAGCTCCCGGAGCAGGTCGAGCGAGGCGCAGACGTCGTCGAACATCAGCTTGACCCTTTCCTCGCCCGGCCGCGAGCGGAGCATGGAGCCGGGCTCGAAGCGGTCCTTGCCGGTGGCGGCGATCAGGGCTTCGTCGGGGCCGGCGTAGACGAAGACCTTGCCCTCCTGCCTCAGCTCGAGGAGACGCGCCCGGAAAGAGCTGTCGAAGAGCAATTCGCGCGCCTCCATCGGGTCGGTCGAATAGACCTCGAACTTCTTCTCGAAGGCCTCGTCGCCCTCGATCCGGACCCGCTCCATGTCGCTCGCCGGCTTCCAGAAGTTGAGCAGCTTGCGGTCGGGCACGATCGCCGTCCGGCCGCGAGCTCCGGGGCGGCGCTGGATCGCGTACATCTGGCCGGAGAAGACGACATAGGTGTTCTTGCCCGCCCGGCGCTGCAGGCACGCCTCGTAGACGGCGAAGCCGCGGCCTTCCTCGTCGGTGCCGTTGAACAGGTCGCTGTAGGTCTGGCTGGCGAAGCCGCTGCCGCCGAACAGGAGGTCGCAGGCGGAGGCGAGAGCGGGCGGGGTGAAGTCGCCCGGCATATATTCGAGGCCCGCTTTCTTCGCCACCTCGTCGAGGACGGGATGCTTCAGCCCCTCCTTGGCCGCCATCAGCGGCGCCGCGGCGGCGATGAAGGTGCCGATCAGGAAGATTGCGAAGACGATGAAGGCGACCGCCTCCCAGCCCGCGTTGAGCAGGGTGAAGAGCGCGGCCGCGGCGAGGGCGAGGCCGATCGACCCCCTCAGCCAGAATTTGCGGCCCGCCGCCCTGCGCTCGCCCTCGAGCGCTCCGATCCGTTCGCGCACCGTGCCGGCCGCGCACAAAGTCTGGAAGTCGTCGTTCGTCAGCTGGATCATCGGTCCCCCCAATGAAGTTGCCGCCAAGCTGCCAAGGCGGCTCGCCGCGCGCAACAATTGAAACACGTTTTTGCGGGCCGCAACATCGTCCGGCGACAGCCGGGGCGTAGCTGCGTCCGGTCACTTCCAGATCGGAGTTGCTTATGTTGACGATCATCGCCGCCGCTTTGGCCGCCGCCGCTCCGGCTCCCGGCGAGCCGACCCTCGACGAGGTCCGCGCCGCTACCGCCCGCTTCCGGAACGTCGAGGTCGCCTTGGCCGAAGGCTATGTCCGCGACCCCACCGACATGTGCGACGTCGCGCCGATGATGGGCCGTCCCGCGGCCCTGGGCGGAATGGGCATCCACTTCTTCCGCCCGGACCTGCTCGGGATCACCGCGCCGCCCGACCCGCGGGTCGACGGCAACGGCACCCACACCGACTTCCGCAAGCCCTCGATCCTGATCTACGAGCCCCGCCAGGACGGATCGCTCGAGCTGGTCGCGGTCGAGAACCTCGTCTTCAAGAAGGCCTGGCACGAAGCCGGCAACAAGGGCCTGCCGACCTTCCACGGAGTCGAATATGACTACATGTTCGACGACAAGGCGACGGCGATAGACGAGGCGCACAATTTCGAGCCGCATTACGACCGCCACGTCTGGCTCTACCGGCCGAACGCGAACGGCATGTTCGCCCAGTTCAACCCGACCGTGACCTGCAAATTCCACAAGCCGATGGTGGTCGCGGGCAAGGGCGCGAGTGAGCATTCGGGACATTGAATCGCCATCCCGGCGGAAGCCGGGCTCGGCGGGCGGATTACCCTCGTTCTCCGCCCGCCGGGAAAGTCCGCCTCAGCGGCAAAGTGAAGGTGAACCTCGCCCCCTGGCCGGGGGCGCTGTCGACGGCGACGTCGCCGCCCATCGCCCGGGCGAGCCGGCGGGCGATGTAGAGGCCGAGGCCGGTTCCGCCCGCCTCGCTCGGATCGACCCGCTCGAACTTCTCGAAGATCCGAGCCTGGTGCTCCTCCGCGATGCCCTTGCCCTGGTCGGCGATGACGAGGGCGGCGAGGTCGCCCTCGCGGTCGGCGCGGATCCAGATTTGCCCCCCCTCGGGCGAGTAGCGGATCGCGTTGGTGAGGAGGTTGACGACGATCTGCAGCGCCCGCCGGAAGTCGCCGGCGGCGGGAAGGCCGTCGTTGGCGGCGGGCGAGTCGATCCTGACCCTTCGCTCGCCGGCCCGGACGGCGAGCAGCCCGGCGGCCCGGCGGGCGACGTCGGCGAGGTCGATCTCCTCGGTTTCGGGATGGAAGTCCGGCCGCTCGATCGCCTGCAGGTCGACCAAATCGTCGACCAGGGCGAGCAGATGGCGCCCAGCGGTCGCGATGTCGCCGGCATAGCCGGCATAGTCGTTCTTGATCGGCCCCTCCCCCTGGGCCCCGATCGTCTCGGCGCTGGCGATGATCCGGGCGAGCGGCGCCCGCAGCGCCTTGTCGAGCCGTTCGCCGAAGGCGCCGGGCTCGGGATGGGGCTCCGCCGCGGGCAGCGGAGCGGGAGCGCCGGCCGGCAAGGCGGCGGCGGAGCCGCGAAAGCCGGAGAAGCGGCCGGAGCCGTCGATCAGCGGGATCCCGGCGAGTCGGTAGCGGCCGCCGCGGCCGCCGCGCAGCTCGGCGAGCTGGCCGTCGAAGCGCCTCTGCTCGGCAAGAGCGTCGAGCAGCGGCAGTTCGCCGTCCTTCCCCTCGGCGAGCCGGAACAGGGTGACCAGCCGCTGACCGACCAGCTGCGCCGGGGTTCGGCCGGCGGCGGCGGCGGCGGCGGCGGAGACCGTGGTCAAGCGCAGGGCGGAGTCGGTCTCCCACATCCAGTCGGCGCCGGCGCGAAGGAAATCGGCCTGGCGCTCGGAGCTGGGGGCGGGCGCCGGAGCCCGGGCCGGACGGGCGACCCAGCCGGTGATGGCGAGGTCGATCCAGCCCTCCTTCGGCTCGGCCCGAACCCACAGGTCGAGATCGGCCTCGCCCTCGGCGGCGACGGCGCCGCGCGAGATGACGATTCCGAGTCGGCGGGCGAGCCTGGCCAGGGCGGCGATCTGAGGCACCGCCAGCGGTCCGCTCTCCTCGCCGCCGGCGGCCCGGTGAAGCGCCATCAGGCGGGGCTCGGCCTCGACCAGGCGGCCGTCGGAATCGATCCGGCCGCGCACTTCCTGCCCGGCGCTCACGAGGCCAGCCTCGCGACGGCCGAGCGATAGGCGGGATCGAGGCTCCAGAGGAGGATGTGGTTCCGGGCCTCCGCCGGGTCGAGCGAGTCGTAGACGTCGAGCTGGACGGCGACCGACTCCTCGCGGCCGGCGAGGTGGAGAAGGATCGACGCCGCGCGGTCCCGCTCCAGGCCCGCCGCCCGCGCCAGGATGGCCGCGCCTCGGCCGGAGGGATCCGGGAGCAGCTCCCACAGGGCCTGCGGATCGAGACCGGTGCGGAGCGACAGTCCGGCGAGCAGCAGCGGCAGAGCGCCTTCGCCGGCGGCGTCGACGAGCAGGGCGTCGTCGAGCCGGCGCCGTTCCTCGAGACGAAGAGCGAGCCGCCGGGCCAGGGCGTCGGCACCCTCGCCCTCGTCATAGCGGCCGAGGAAGGCGGTCGCGGCCATGGTCACCGCGGAGTCGGCATCGGCCGGGGCGACGGAGTGGCGGGCGATCAGGTAGGAGCGCAGAGCCGCGGCGACGGTCCAGGCGAGGCCGTGGGCGACCTCGGCCGGGAGGTCGCCGCTCGCCAGCAGCGGCTCGTGGAACGCATCGAGGCGCCGGCTGCCCGCGATCAGAAGCGAGACCGCGGCGGCGGCGACGGCCGGATCCTCGTCGCCCGCAAGCCTGACGAGGAGGCCCTGCTCGGGCGCCGCGCGGGCGAGGCGATGCTCCTCCGCCCGGCGCAGGAGGATGGCGAAAAGCCCCGGGTCGGACAGCGCCCCTCGGCCCTCGAGCAGCGGAAGCGCGATCGGAAGGCTGGCGGAGGACAAGGCGGCCCGCAGCGGAGCCTCCCCGTCCCCGGCGAAATGGGCGGCGAGGAGCGAGCGGAGCTCGTCCTCGATGTCGCCGACCAGCCGGCGGAGGAGATGCGACAGGGTGACTCGCTGGCGGTCGCTGAGGCGGAAGTCCTCCGGAAGCTCGAGGTCGGCGATCGCGGCCGAGACGCGCGCGCGCGCCGACGCGAGCAGCTGCGCCGCGCCGTCCAGCTCACCCCCCATCGCTCGCGCTTCGGACATTGGCGGGGCATAGCCCGGTCAGGGTTAAGACCGCGCTAATCCTGTGGAGGCGGAGGCACCGGTGCCGGGGCATGGACGTGCCGCTGGGCCCAGAAGAAGCTCCCGCCGGCATAGAAAGCGAGGAAGGTCAGCCCCGTTCCCCAGAGACCGGCGGCGGCGAAGGGGAGCATCAGCCAGGTCATGCCCTTGCGCTCGGCGAGCCAGAGCCGGCCCGGAAGCTCGCGCCCCTCCGCCTCCAGGCGAAGCGCCAGAGCGAAGGCGATGATGGTTCCGGCGAGCGCGACGAAGCCCCAATCGCGGTCCCTGGCGAGCGAATAAGCGAGGACGAGCAGAACTCCGGCCGAGAGCGCGGGGACCAGGACGCTCCACCAGCTCGGCCCGCGGCTCCCCTGAAGGCGGAGCGAGGCCAGGCGGCCGGCGATGCCGTCGAGCGGGGTCGAGAGCAACAGGAAGAAGAGGCCGAGGCCGAGCCAGTGCTTCGCGAAAGCGAGGCCGGCCAGGGCCATCAGCAGGGTCGCTGCCAGCCCGAGGGCGGTGGGAGTCACCGACGTCGGCATCAGCGCGGCGGTGGCGAGCCGCTCGACCGGCCCCAGCAGGTAGCGCGAGACCCAGTCGCTCCGGCGGACATGCGCTCCGGCGATGATCGTCGCCTCCAGCGCCTCGAGATCCTCCGAGGTCTCGGCGACGAGGGGAAGCTCGTCCTCCGCCTCGCCCCTGACGCTGATCTGCCTCGCCCCGGCCTGGACCGCCCGGCGAAGCAGGGTCGACTGGAGGTCCCAGTCGCGGAGCATCGAGACGGTCTGCTTGAGCATGTCGCCGTCGATCAGGGCGAGGCCCGCCCAGCGGCTCTGCGCGTCGATCCGCTCGTAGCGGTCGTCGACCCGCATGTCCGGGACGACGAGGATGGCCGGGCCGTCGAGCGCGACCAGGCGGGCGATCACCGCCTCGGGCGCGACCAGGCCGTCGCCGACGAGAAGGATCCGGTCGTTGCTGTGCACCGCCTCGGCGGCCTCCCCGGCGTTGCGGGCGAGAACCAAGGCGACCCCTTCCGCCCTCAGCCGGTCGAGGGCCGCTCCGAGCGCCGCGGTCATTCGTTCGACGACGACCACGACCGGCTCCGCGCCGGCGCCGACGGCGAGCCGGACCTGACGCTCGAGCAGGGTGCGGCCGGCGACCGGAAGGGTCGCGCGAAGCCCGCCGCCGGCATCGTCGGCTTCGTGATAGGCGGCGATCAAGGCGGCCAAGGTCACATATTGCTCCCCATCGGGTGGGGATAGAGGCGGGGGACGGGCCGCGTAAAGCCTCGCAATTCCCCTCCCTTCCAGGAAGGGAGCGAATGGGGTCAGCCGGCGAAATCGGCGATGGCGGCGTTGAGCTTCCTCAGCACAACCGGATCGCCGGGGGCTCCGTCCAGCGCTTCGTCGGCGAGAGCGACCAGGCCGGTCACTCCGAAGCTGGCGGCGACGCTCTTCAGCCGCGACGCGGCGATCGCCCAATTGGCGTCGCAGCGCGCCCGGCCCATCAGGTCCGCCTGCCGGGTCGCGCTTTCGAGGAAGGCATCGCGGAGCTCGCGCATCAGCTCGGGGTCGCTTCCGACGGCGGCGGCGAGCGAGGCGTTCAGGGCTCCGGGGTCGTAAACCATGAGATCCCCTAGGGTCGAACGCGTTAACACCCAGTATCCTTCCCAGCTTCCTTGCCGGACGAATCATGGTAAACAAACCGTTATGACGGGGGCAGAACGAGCACAGACGGAGCCCGAACAGGGCTTCACGGCGCAACCCGAAGGCGACTGGCTCGGACCGCCGGCCGAAGCCGAAGCGGAGGCTCCGGAAGCGCCGGCCGAGCCTCTCCGGGCGCGGCGTCCGGCCAGGGCCGGGCTGCTCGGCGGCTTCCTCATCCTCCTCGCCGCCGGCTGGCTCGCGGCCGTCGGCTTCTGGCTCTGGCAGACCAAACCTCCGCTCTCGCTGGGCAACGCGATCGGCTGGACCGCGACCCTGGCCGGTCCCCTCGCCCTGCTCGCTTTGCTGTGGCTGCTGTTCGGGCGGACGTCGCGGCGCGAGGCCGAGCGGTTCAGGGCCGCGGTCGAGGCGATGACGGCCGAGAGCCGGGCGCTGGAGAGCGTCCTCGAGATCGTCGCCGGCCGGATCGAGGACAATCACGCCAGGCTGCGCGGCGAGGCGGAGCGGCTGATGACGCTCGGCGACGAGGCCTCCGACCGGCTCGGCCGGGTCACCTATTATCTGTCCAAGGAGACATCGACCCTCGACCAGAAGGCCGCCGCGCTCGACGCCGCGGCCAACGCCGCCAAGGTCGATATCGGAGTCCTCCTCCACGATCTTCCGCGCGCCGAGGAGCAGGCGCGGGCGGTCGCCGAGGCGATGAAGGAAGCGGGCCTCAACGCCCACGGCCAGGCGAGCGCGCTCGAGGCCCAGCTCGCCTCGCTGGCGGCGCGCGGCCGCGACGCCGACGAGGTGCTCGGCGGCGCCGCCCAGCGCATGTCCGCCCATGTCGCCCGGATCGAGAGCGGAAGCGCGGCCGCGGCCGCGAGCATGGACGAATCCTCGGCCAAGATGATCGCGGCGGTGGACGGAGCGATGAGCCGGGCCGCGGAGGCCGTCGAATCGTCGCGGGCGGCGCTCGAGCTCCAGGGCCAGACGACCCTCGCGGCGATCGAGCAGAGCCGGGCCGCGCTCGACAAGGCCGGCGAGGATTCGGCGCGCAGCCTCTCCCAGCGGCTCGAGACGATCAGCGGCAAGATCGAGGGGCTGGCCGGCCATATCGCCGCCCAGGACGCCGCCAGCCACGCGCTCGTCACCGGCCTCGGCAAGGAGCTGGCCGAGCTCGACGCCTGGTTCGACCAGCTCGGCCGGAGCGGCGGCGCCCATAGCGAGCGGCTTGGCCAGTCGGTGGCCGGGGTGCGCGACTCGCTGGGATCGCTGCTCAAGGAGCTCGGCGCCGGACAGGCGCAGGTGAGCGGCCTGACCGAGCGCGCCGGGAGCCTCGGAACGATCCTGACCGGCCTTTCGGCGGAGCTTCGCGACGCCCTGCCGGTGGCGCTTGCCGACGTCGAGGCCCAGGCCGGGCGGGCCCGGGACGCCGCCGAATCCATTACTCCGATCGTCGTCGAGGTCGAGCGGTCGGCCGGGGCGGCGGCGGAGCGCCTCGCCGAGAGCGAGGAGGCGGTCGGCCGCCAGCGGGAAGCCGTCGGGACCTTGCTCGCCGAGGTCGCCGAAGGCGCGGCCGGGGCCGAGGAACGGCTGCGCGCCCTGGGCGCCGCGGCAGAGGATGCGCAGGCCGCCGGCCAGCGCATCGCGGCCGATACCGGCGCCTCGGTGGCGGAGGTCCGTACCGCCGCGGCGGCGCTTCTCGACGAGCTCGGCAGCGGCCGCCGGCAGGCGAGCGAGCTGATCGAGAGCGCCGGGAGCCTCGGCACCGCTTTGACCGGCATTTCGGGCGAGCTCGGCGAAAGGCTGCCGGCGGCCCTCAGAAGCGTCGAGGAGCAGGCCGGGCGGACCCGCGAGGCGGCGGAGGCGATCGTCCCGCTCGTCGGCGACATCGAGACCATGACCGAGAAAGCGGCGGCCCGGCTCGGCGACAGCGAGGCCGCTCTCGCCCGCCAGCAGGAGGCGGTCGAGACGCTGCTCGCCCGGATCGGCGAGGGCTCGGCGACCGCCGAGGAGCAATTGCGGGCCCTCGGCACCGCTGCCTCAGAGGCCCAGGCCTCGGCCCAGAAGATCGCGGCCGACACGGGGCCGGAGCTGATCGAGGCGCTGCTCAGGGTCCGCGAGGCCGCCGGCCAGGCTTCGGAGCGCGCCCGGGAAGCCATCTCGACCGCCATACCGGCGAGCGCCGCGGCGCTCGGCGAGGCGAGCCGCGAGGCGCTGGAGAAAGCGGTCAGCGAGACGGTCGAGCGGCAGATGGCGGAGCTCTCCGCGGTCTCGGAGCGGGCGATCGAGACCGCCCGCCGGGCCTCGGAGCGCCTCACCCGCCAGATGCTCTCGCTCGGCGAGACCGCCGCCGCGATCGAGGCCCGGATCGACGAGGAGCATGCCCGCCGGGACGAGAAGGAAAGCGACAATTTCTCCCGCCGGGTCGCACTCCTCATCGAGTCGCTCAACTCGACCGCGATCGACGTCACCAAGATCCTCTCGAACGAGGTCACCGACAGCGCCTGGACCGCCTATCTGAAGGGCGACCGCGGCGTCTTCACCCGCCGCGCGGTGCGCCTGCTCGACCGCAACGACGCCCGCGAGATCGCCCGCCATTACGAGGAAGAGCCCGAGTTCCGCGAGCAGGTGAACCGCTACATCCACGATTTCGAGGCGATGCTCCGCCGGATCCTCGCCGAACGCGAAGGCTCGCCGCTGGGCGTGACCATCCTCTCGAGCGACATGGGCAAGCTCTATGTCGCGCTCGCCCAGGCGATCGAGCGGATCAGGTCGTGATTTGCCTCCCCATGCGAAGCATGGGGAGGGGGACCGCCGAAGGCGGTGGAGGGGTGATTGGCGCAAGCGCTGGCGCT
>DASQJV010000004.1:0-9495 GCA_035630855.1 Allosphingosinicella sp.
CCAGCCCGAGTCAGTCGACCGCCGCTCCGGCCGCCGCCGCCGGGCCCCAGGTCCAGGCATCGCTCGGCGCCGAGGTCCGGCGCCAGCTCAAGCCGCATTGGAAAGCGCCGACCGGAGCCGATTCCGAACGATTGCGGACCGAGGTCGTGATTTCCCTCGCCCCGGACGGCCGGGTGACCGACATCCGGATCGTCGGCACCACCGGCCAGACGGCCAGCAACCGGCCCCAGGTCCCGCTCCACCGGGAGCAGGCAGAGCGCGCCGTCCGACTCGCCTCGCCCTTCCGGCTCCCCGCCCAATATTATGAGGCGTGGAAGTCGCTCCGAGTCACTTTCGACAAGAGGCTTTCGCAATGATGAAGCGCCTGTTCCCGCTCTTCCTGTTCGCGTTCGCGATGCCCGCCGCGGCCCAGCTCAGCGTCGACGTCACCGACGAGAGCGGCGAGGATCTGGTCATAGCCGTCCCGGTCATGCCGACCCCGGAAGCCGCGGACACGCCGGCCGGAAGCACCGAGGCTCTGGGGCGGCAGGTCGCCGAGGTCGTCGCCGCGGACCTTCGCGGAAGCGGCCTGTTCCGTCCGGTCGGTCCGGGAGGCGTTCGCGCCGTGCCGTTCGCCGAAGTCACCGCTCCGGCCTACGATGCCTGGAGCGCCGCCGGCGCCGCCGCCCTCGTCCAGGGCTTCGTCAAGGCCAATCCGGACGGGCAGCTCAGCGTCGGCTGCTATCTCTACGACGTCGCTCTGCAGAGCGAGCTGACCCGCGCCGGCTATGTCGTCGCCCCGCGCGACTGGCGCCGGGCCGCCCACAAATGCGCCGACGCCATCTATTCGCGCCTGTCCGGCGAGAGCCCCTTCTTCGACAGCCGGATCGCCTACATCGCCGAGAGCGGGCCGAAGGGCCGGCGGGTGAAGCGGCTCGCGATCATGGATTCGGACGGCGCCAACCACCGCTTCCTGACCAACGGCCAGTCGACCGTCCTGACCCCGCGCTTCTCGCCCGACTACAAGCAGATCGTCTATCTGAGCTACGTCGAGAAAAGGCCGCGGATCTACATTTACGACATCGGCACCGGCCGCCAGCGCATCGTCACCGAGAGCGCCAACCAGACCTTCGCCCCGCGCTTCTCCCCCGACGGGCGCTGGATCCTCTACGCCATGGCGGTGGGCGGCAATACCGACATCTACCGGGTCTCGGCCCAGGGCGGGGCTCCGGCGCGGCTGACCAACTCGCCCGGGATCGACGTCGGCGGCTCCTATTCCCCCGACGGGTCGAAGATCGTCTTCGAGAGCGACCGGTCGGGCAGCCAGCAGCTCTACGTGATGAACTCCGACGGCTCGAGCCCGCGCCGGATCAGCTTCGGCGGAGGCGGCTACGCCACGCCCGAATGGAGCCCGCGCGGCGACCTCATCGCCTTCACCCGGATCGCCGGCAACTTCCGGGTCGGCGTGATGGCCCCCGACGGCTCCGGAGAGCGGCTGCTCACCGACAGCTGGCAGGACGAGGCGCCGAGCTGGTCGCCCAACGGCCGGGTGCTGCAATTCTTCCGGACCAGCCAGGGCCGCTCGGGCCGGTCGAGCGTCTGGCAGGTCGACCTCACCGGACGCAACGAGCGCCGGATCCCGACCCCGCTGGACGGCTCGGACCCCGCCTGGGGCCCGATCCTGCCCTGAATGTACCCGAAAGGAGAGAGCGTATGAGACACACCCCCTGGAAGGTCGCCGTGATCGCCGCGGCGCTGGCGCTGACCGCCGGCTGCGGCAAGAAGGCGCCCAAGGAGCTCCCGCCGCCCCCGGGCGACAGCGCCGATTCCGGAACCGCGACCGGGGTCGACGACGGGTCGGACGATTCGGCCGGAGTCGGCCCCGGCTCGCGCGAGGATTTCATCCGCACCGTCGGCCTGGAAGGCGACCGGGTCTTCTTCGACACCGACCAGTACGATCTCGACGACCGCGACCGCGCCACTCTCGACGCCCAGGCCGCCTGGCTCAACCGCTATCCGACGGTGCGCGTGACGATCGAGGGCCATGCCGACGAGCGCGGCACCCGCGACTACAATCTCGCTCTCGGCGACCGGCGCGCCAACGCCGCCAAGAACCACCTCGCCGCCCGCGGCGTCGCACTCCAGCGGATGACCGTGATCAGCTACGGCAAGGAGCGGCCCGAGGCGCTGGGCTCGGACGAGGGCGCCTGGGCCCAGAACCGCCGCGCGGTGACGGTGTTGCCGCAATAACTTGCCTCCCCATCGAAGATGGGGAGGGGGACCATCCGAAGCATGGTGGAGGGGTATCGGCGCAGGTCTGTTCCAGCTACCCCTCCACCACCCTGCGGGTGGTCCCCCTCCCCACCGCGTCGCGGCAGGGAGGCAAAGCTATTCGTCGGCGTAGATGGCGACCCTCCGCCCCTCGGCCGAGGCGAGGCCGCGGTACATCCCCGGCGTGTTGAAGGCCCAGGCGGCGTCGCCCTGAGCCGTTACCAAAATGACCCCGCCGCTGCCGCCCAGCGAGCCGACGTCGGCGATCACCTTGTCGGCGGCGACGGCGGCGCTCTCGCCGAGCATCCGCATCCGGGCGCAGATCTCGTGGGCGACGGCGGCTCGGATGAAATATTCGCCGGCGCCGGTGGCGGAGACGGCGCCGGCCCGGTCGTCGGCATAGGTTCCGGCGCCGATCAGGGGGGTGTCGCCGATCCGGCCCCAGCGCTTGCCGGTCAGACCGCCGGTCGAGGTCGCGGCGGCGACATGGCCGTGCATGTCGACGGCGACGGCGCCGACCGTTCCGTATTTCAGCTCCTCGTCGAAATAATGGCTCTCGTCCGACCGCATCACCTCGAGCTGGCGCCGCCGCTCGGCGGTGGCGAACCATTCGGGGCCGACCTGATCGAGCCCCTGCTCGCGCGAGAATTGGTCGGCGCCCTCGCGGCTGAGGAAGACGTGCGGGCTGTGCTCCATGACCGCCCGGGCGAGGCTGACCGGATTCCTCGTCGCGCTCACCCCGGTGACCGCTCCGGCGTCGCGGCTCCGGCCGTCCATCACCGCCGCGTCGAGCTCGTTGGTGCCCTGATAGGTGAAGACGGCGCCCCGCCCGGCGTTGAAATTCGGGTCGTCCTCGAGGATGCAGGCGGCGCGCTCGACCGCGTCGAGAGCGCTTCCGCCCCCGGCGAGGACCTCCGCTCCGGCAGCGAGGGCCCGGTCGAGCCCGGCCCGGATCTCCGCTTCATGCTCCGGGGTCGACTGCCCCCGCTCGATCACTCCGGCGCCGCCGTGGACGACGAGCTTCCAGGGGATTTGGGTCATGGTGTCGGCTCCGTTCGGGCAGGCAACGCGCGGGAGGCCGTGCCCTATCCGTGTGGGGTGAGGCGGGCAAGGCGGCCCGATCCGTCATTCCCGCGAAAGCGGGAATCCAGGCTGACTCGGCGCAGCTCCACCGATCGACTGGATTCCCGCTTTCGCGGGAATGACGAAAATCTCTTGCCGGACACTCTTCATATAATTATGATATCATCATTACAGGAGGGTATCGATGGCGACTTCTCTTCAGGCTTCCCCCAATCATCAGGCGCTTCGGCTGTCGCGGGAGCGGCCGGCCTCCACCTTCAACGGCTTCGCGATGCTGCTCGTGCAGCTGGTCGCGCTCGTCGCCGGCCTCGCCGGCCTGGGCCTCTTCCAGACGAGCCCTCTCGCCGGGCTGGCGCTGGTCGTCGCGAGCACCGTCGTTATCGTCTTCATCTCCGCGGGCTATTATCTGCTCCAGCCCAACCAGGCGGCGGCCCTCCTGCTGTTCGGCGACTATAAGGGCAGCGACCGCACCGCCGGGCTGCGCTGGCGCTGGCCCTGGCTGACCCGGACCAAGATCTCGACCCGGGTCCACAACGTCACCTCGGAGCGACTCAAGGTGAACGACCTTCGCGGTAACCCGATCGAGATCGCCACCAACGTCGTCTGGCGGGTCACCGACACCGCCCAGGCCCTGTTCGACGTCGACGATTACAACAAGTTCGTCTTCGTCCAGATCGAGAGCGCGGTCCGGGCGATCGCCGCCAAATATCCCTATGACGACATCGAGCATCAGGAGACGACCCTTCGCGGCCATGCCGAGGTGGTCAGCCACGAGCTCAAGGAGGAATTGCAGGAGCGGGTCGGAGTGGCCGGGATCACCATCGACGAATGCCGCCTCACCCACCTCGCTTATGCGCCGGAGATCGCCCAGTCGATGCTTCGCCGCCAGCAGGCCGAGGCGGTGATCGCGGCCCGCCAGAAGATCGTCATCGGCGCCGTCTCGATGGTCGAGAACGCGCTCCAGCTTCTGTCCGAGAAGAATGTCGTCGAGTTGGACGACGAGCGTCGGGCGGCGATGGTCTCGAACCTGATGGTCGTGCTCTGCTCGGAGCGCGACACCCAGCCGATCGTCAACACCGGCACGCTCTACCAGTAAGCGGGGCGCCGGATGCCTCCGCCCCCCAAGAAGGCGTTCCCGCTGCGCATCGAGCCGGCCCTGTGGGCCGCGCTCGAACGCGCCGCGGCGACCGACCTCAGGAGCGTCAACGCCGAGATCGAATGCCTCCTGCGCGAGGCCCTGCAGCGGCGGGGAGTCAAGCTGGCCCCGCCCGAGCGGCGGCCGCGGGGCCGGCCGCCCTCCGAAAGCAAGCGGTAATTTGGTTCGTTTCGGATGCGAATCCCGGCCCGGGACAGATTTCATTTCGCCGGCGGAGTAAGGTGTTCGTACCGCGCCGCAGTCCGCGGCGCCCGAGCGAAGGGGCTCAGACATGGCAACCATCAACGGTACGAGCGGCAACGACACGCTCAACGGCACAAGCTCTTCGGACGACATTTTCGGGTTCGACGGCCACGACCTGCTGTGGGGCAATGACGGCGACGACAACCTCTACGGCGGAGGCGGCCACGACACGCTCGTCGGCGGTCTCGGCGCCGATTATATGGAGGGCAATGACGGCGACGACGCCTATATGGTCGACGACGTCGGCGACGTCGTCGTCGAGCTGAGCGGCGAGGGCGACTTCGACATCGTCTACTCCAGCCTCTCCACCTACACCTTGCCGGCCGAGATCGAGAATCTCCAGTGGAACGCCTCCGGCAGCTTCACCGCCACCGGCAATTCGCTCGACAACGTCATCAACAGCGGCGGCAGCAATGACAGCCTGAGCGGGGTCGACGGCGACGACGAGCTGCGCTCCGGCGCCGGCAACGACAGCCTCGACGGCGGCAACGGCGACGACCTCCTGGTCGGCGGCGCCGGAGCCGACACCTATACGGGCGGGGCCGGCTCGGATCTCATCCAGATCGGCTTTTTCGAGAGCGGCAACGGGGTCAATGCCGACCGGATCACCGACTTCGCGACCGGCGACATAGTCGACGTCTCCCTCTGGGACGCCAACCGCAACGTCGCCGGCAACCAGGCCTTCACCTGGGTCGGCAACGCCGCCTTCAGCGGCACGGCGGGCGAGCTGCGTACCTATTTCGACGGGGTCGACACCTGGGTGCAGGCCGACAGGAACGGCGACTCGCTTGCCGATTTCGAGATCAAGTTCGACGGCAATGTCAGCCTGGCCGGTTCTGACTTCATCCTTTAGAATGGTGAAGGATTAGATTGAATCGCCTGAACCCGTTCGCCCTGAGCCTGTCGAAGGGCCTTCCTTCTTGTTGCGCAAGAAAAGGGGGGGCTTCGACAAGCTCAGCCCGAACGGAAACTCACGCGATCTGACCGACGAACGCTCCAGGCGGCGGGGCGGTCCGGCAGGGTGCGCGCCCTGCCGGACCGTCCACAATTAAATGGTTCGATTCCGATCTAAATCACTCTCGCAGAAGGATTTCGTCAAGGTTCGTCCCTAACCCTCGGCGCTTCCGGCGCCGCTTTCCGCGGCGCCGCAGTGAAGGGGCTTAACATGGCATATATCCAGGGCACGGCGGCCGGCGAGACGCTCAGCGGCAGCGGCTCCGACGACGAGATCCACGGCCTCGAAGGCTATGACTTCCTCTACGGCCTCGACGGCGACGACTCGCTTTTCGGCGGCGACGGCGACGACACGCTCGACGGCGGAACCGGCGCCGACGTCATGGACGGGGGCCAGGGCAACGACACTTATTATGTCGACGATTCCGGCGACACGGTCGTCGAAGCCGAGCTGATCGGCAACACCGACATCGTCTACGTCCTGATCGACTATTTCGACGCCGGCTCGGCGCACCTGGAGCGGATTCATTATTCCGGCAACGGGTCCGTGACGTTCCTCGGAAGCGACAGCGCCAATTTCATCGGCTCCAGCAGCGGCGCCGACTGGCTCGACGGCCGGGGCGGCAACGACTTCCTGTTCGCCGGCGCCGGCGACGACCATCTCGAAGGCGGCTCCGGCAATGACGAGCTCGACGGCTGGCAGGGCAACGACACGATGGTCGGCGGCTCCGGCGACGACATCTACAATGTCGACACCGCCGGTGACGTCGTCACCGAATATGCCGACGAGGGCATCGACACGGTCAAGGTTCGCAAGTCGAGCTACACCCTGCCCGCCAATGTCGAGAATGCGGACCTGCGCTTCTATTCGGGGTCGATCTCGGTCACCGGCAACTCGGCCGGAAACGTCTTCATCATGGGCGTCGGCGCCCAGTCGGTGATCGGAAGCAGCGGCAACGACACCGTCTCCTACGCCTACGCCTCGGCCGCGGTCAGCGTCGACCTGTGGACTCTGAGCTTCGGGGGCGAAGCCGCCGACGATTATTTCAGCAGCATCGAAAATCTCACCGGAAGCGCTTATGACGACGTCCTGCGCGCCCTCGGAACGGCCAGCGTCATCGACGGCGGGCCCGGCGCAGACACGATGGAGGGGCGCAACGGCGGCGACATTTATTATGTCGACAATGCCGGCGACGTCGTCATCGAGGTGGCCGGCGGCGGCACCGACGAGGTCCGCATCCGCAACCTCGGCAGCTACACCCTCCCGGACCAGGTCGAGAGGCTGACCAACACGACCGGCTTCATCTTCACCGGCACCGGCAATTCGGGCGCCAACGAGATCAACGGCGGCATCGTCACCGACTATCTCCACGGCGCCGGCGGCAACGACACCTTGAACGGCGGCGCCGGGGACGACGAGCTCCACGGCGAGGGCGGGCACGACATCCTCAACGGCGGCGCCGGCGACGACCTGATGTACGGAGGCGAGGGCAACGACACCTTCTACGTCGACGTCGCCGGCGACACCGTCGTCGAGCTCACCGGCCAGGGCACCGACCATGTCTTCACGCCGCTCGTCAGCTATACCCTCCCGGACTATGTCGAGAATTTGACCTTCACCGGAACCGGCGATCCCGCCCTCAACTTCACCGGAAGCAACGAGGGCAACATCCTCGTCGGCAAGGGCGGCGCCGACATCTTCCTCGGCCTCGGCGGCGCCGACGAGCTTCGCGGCGAGGCAGGCGACGACGTCCTCCACGGCGGCGCCGGCGACGACCTGCTGATCGGAGGGGCCGGGACCGACCTGCTCAACGGCGGTCCGGGCGGCGATTTGTTCCGCTTCGGCGAGGGCGATTCCGGAACCGGCTACGGCGCCGACGGGATCAGCGATTTCGTCAACTATGTCGACAAGGTCGACCTGCGCGGAATCGACTCCAACCAGGTCCTCGCGGGCGACCAGGCCTTCAGCTTCATCGGCACCGCGGCTTTTTCGGGAATCGCGGGCGAGCTGCGCTGGTGCTCGGCCGGCGGCGATACCCTGCTCCAGGGCGACACGACCGGCGACGGAGTCGCCGACTTCGAGATCGTCTTCTGCGGGAGCGTCACCCTGTTCGCCTCGGATTTCTATCTCTAGCGAAAACCCCTCTCCCGCTTTCGCGGGAGAGGAGGGGCCCACCGCGAAGCGGTGGGAGGTGAGGGTCTTGCCGACTCAGTGCTACAGACCCTCACCCTCCCGCTTCGCGGGCCCCTCCCTCTCCCGCGAAAGGCGGGAGAGGGGCCTGCGTGCACGATAACCCTACGGGTCCTCCACATCGGCGCGGCTTTCGCCAGCGGTTTCAAACGCCTATATGGGCGGCATGAGCCTCCGCCCGTGGCGCGACATCGCGCGCCGTCCGTCCCGCCAGATCATGGTCGGCTCCGTGCCCGTCGGCGGCGACGCGCCGGTCACGGTCCAGACCATGACCAACACCGTCACCGCGGACGTCCGTGCGACCGTCGACCAGATCAGGCGCTGCGAGGAGGCCGGGGCGGACATAATCCGGGTCTCCTGCCCCGACGAGGATTCGACTCGGGCGCTGCGGCAGATCGTCCGCGCCGCCCGGGTGCCGATCGTCGCCGACATCCACTTCCACTACAAGCGCGCGCTCGAGGCCGCAGACTCCGGAGCCGCCTGCCTTCGCATCAATCCGGGCAATATCGGCTCGGCCGAGCGGGTCCGCGAGGTGGTCAATGCGGCCAAGGCGAACGGCTGCGCGATCCGGATCGGGGTCAATGCCGGAAGCCTCGAGCGGGACCTCCTCGAAAAATATGGCGAGCCCTGTCCGGAGGCCCTCGTAGAGAGCGCGCTCGATCACATCCGGCTGCTCGAAGACCATGATTTCCGAGAATATAAGGTGGCGGTCAAATCGTCCGACGTCTTCCTGGCCGTCGCCGCCTACCAGCAGCTCGCCGAAGCGGTCGACTGCCCGCTCCATCTCGGCATCACCGAGGCGGGCGGGCTGATCGGAGGGACCGTCAAATCCTCGATCGGGATCGGCGCCCTGCTCTGGTTCGGGATCGGCGACACGATCCGGGTATCGCTCTCGGCCGAGCCCGAGGAGGAGGTCAGAGTCGGCTTCGAGATCCTGAAGAGCCTCGGGATCCGCAACCGCGGCGTCCGGGTCGTCTCCTGCCCGAGCTGCGCCCGCCAGGGCTTCGACGTCATCCGCACCGTCGAGGCTCTGGAGGGACGGCTCGCGCATATCAGGACTCCGATGTCGCTTTCCGTCCTCGGCTGCGTCGTCAACGGCCCCGGCGAGGCGCGCGAGACCGACATCGGGATCACCGGCGGCGGCAACGGCAAGCACATGGTCTATCTCTCGGGAGTGACCGACCACCATATTCGCGACGAGGAGATGGTCGACCATATCGTCCGCCTCGTCGAAGCCAAGGCCGCCGAGATCGAGGCCGCCGCCTTGGCGCACACCGAAGCGGCCGAGTAAGGTGGCAGGTTGACATGAGCGCGGACCGCCTCGCCCTGATCCTGGCCAGGCAAAAACAGGCCCACGACCAGCGGGCGGCCGCGTCGGAAGAGAAGCGTCGCCGCGAGCTGGAGAAGGAAGGGCGCGTGCAAAAGCTCCTGGAAAGCTGGGCCGCCGCCCAGGCCTCGTTGAATGCGGTCGTCGCCGAGCTGAACGAGGCGATGGAAGCCAATGGCGTGACTCTGAGATATCGGGAAGAGACGTCGCTCGCCGGCGTTCGCCATTCCGCCGAGATCGGCTACGCCCGGCCCCAGGAATATATCTCGACGGGGCTGTCCCTGCGGCTGT
>DASQJV010000005.1:0-9175 GCA_035630855.1 Allosphingosinicella sp.
CGCGGGCGGTCTTCATCGCATTCTCGAGCGCCTCGTCGAGCCCGGCCTGGGTCGGCGTCAGCACCATCCTCGTGCCGTCGACGACCGAGACGTTGAAGCTCCTCGCCCCGGTGAGGGCGACCGGCTGGGTCTGGGCGTTGGCGATCTCGCGGGCGGCGTCGACCTGCGCCGGGTCGCGGACCAGGAAGGACAGGCGGCCGCCCGCCGTCGACATGTCGCCGACCTCGATCTTGGCCTTGCGCAGCTCGCTGCGCATGATGTCTTCCATCTGGTCGAGCCGCTGCTTGGCGACGTCGCTGGTATCGCCCTCGAGCAGCAAGTGGCTGCCACCGGCGAGGTCGAGGCCGAGGTTGATCCGGGCGCTCGGCAGGAAAGCCGGCCATCTGGCGACCCAGGTTTCGGGGACCATGCTCGGGATCGCCATGGCGATTCCGATCAGGCAGAGCAGGCTGACCGCCCAGACCTTCCAGCGGGGGAAATCCAGCATGGCGTCAGTCGTTCGCCGGCTTGGCGCCGTGCGGGCGGACTTCGCTCAGCATCGACTTGACGACCCTGACCCGGGTCCCGGACGCGATCTCCAGCTCGACCTCGGCCTCGTCGACCTTGGTGACCTTGCCGATCAGGCCGCCGCTGGTGACGGCGGTGTCGTTGCGCTTCACCGCCGCGATCATGTCGCGATGCTCCTTCACCCGCCGGCTCTGCGGCCGGATGAGAAGGAAGTAGAAGATGACGAAGATGAGCAGAAGCGGCGCGAACTGCACGAGGACGGCGGCGAAGCCTCCATTGGCGGCGGCGGCTCCGGACTGGGCATAAGCGGGCGATGAGAACATGGGACCATACCTGGTGAGGGACCGGCGCCGACGCAAGCCACCGGGGGAAGGCGGCGGCGACTAACATGCGTTGCGCGGCTTGCGCAAGCGCGCCGCGGACTTACAATATTCGGCGCCGGCGAGGCGGGCCTGGCCTGGCGGGCGGATTGGGGAGGTCGCTATGAGAATCGTCTTTGCTTTGGCCGCCGCGGCTTCGATCGCCGTTTCGGGATCGGCGAAGGCCGCGCCCGACGGCAAGAACCGCAAGGTCACCGTCGAGAATCTGAGCAGCCAGACCGTGCGCGAGCTCTATGCCTCGCCGATCACCGCCAAGACCTGGGAGGAGGATCTGCTGGGCCAGCGCACCCTGAATGCCGGCCAGACGATCAGCGCCAATATCGATAACGGCACCAACGAATGCTATTACGACCTGAAGGCGGTGCTGGCCAACGGCAAGGTCTTCGAGCAGCGCAAGATCAACGTCTGCGCCGCCAGCAAATGGGTGATCGGCGACTCCGGCAACTCGATCCAGTGACGCCTACCCGCGCGGCGGCAGGATGATCAGGGTCGAGGTGCCGTGGGCGAGGAGCTTGCCGTCGGCCGAGAGCAGACGCGCTTCGGCGGTAGCGATCTGGCGGCCCCGGGTCACCACCCGGCCCTCGCAGCGGAGCGGGCTTCCGTCGGGCGGGACCGGCCGGGTGAAGTTCACCTTGGTCTCGACCGTCGTGTAGCCTGTGCCCGCCGGAAGCTCGGTGTGGACGGCGCAGCCGGCGGCGCTGTCGATCAGGGTCAAGGCGACCCCGCCGTGAACTCCGCCGAGCGGGTTGAGCAGATGGGGTCCCGCGCGGCCCTCGAACACCGCCCGCCCCGGCTCCACCTCGACGAGCCGGAAGCCCATGGTGGCGCCGATCGGCGGCGCCGGCAAAGCGCCGGAGATGATCGCCTGAAGCATCTCGAGCCCGGTGAGGTGCGCGATCTCCTCGCGCGTTGGGATGCCCGTCCGGCGCGCGGAATCCATGTCAGCCCCGTTTGTTGGTTTCTATTTGAAACTAGATAGCGGTGTGGCCGGGGTCAACGGCGGCTTGCCTTCGCGGAGGGCAGGCCCTAAGTCGCGCGCCTTGGGCGCCGTCCGCGGCGCCTCGGTCGGGGCGTAGCGCAGCCTGGTAGCGCATCACACTGGGGGTGTGGGGGTCGCTGGTTCGAATCCAGTCGCCCCGACCATTTTTCACCGCCGGGGCAGGTCGAAGAGCTGCTCCGGCCTGGCGATCTCCACCTGCCCGCTTCGCGTTCCGGGGCCGTAGCCGAGATCCCGCATCACCTTGTCGATGTCGCTTCGGTCGTAGTCGACGCCGTGGCAGGCGCGCAAATAGGCGATCGCCGAGGCTCTGTTGTAGCCGCCGAGATCGAACAGGTCCAAGGCGTGGGCGACCCAGCGCTTGCCGGAGCGGAAGGCGAAGGCCGGCTGCGCGCGGGAGCAGAGCGCATAGTCGACCGCCGCCGCCTTCTCCCACTTGATCGGTATCGACGGATGGTAGCGGGAAGGCGGGTCGTCGCGGTGGACCGAGCGGCCGCGGAGGGCGGTGAGCTTGCGCAAGCTGCCCTTCGGAGTCGAGCGGACGACGACGTTCGCGACCGGCTTCGACCAGGAGCATTCCATCATGTGGCAATGGACGAGGCGCGGTTCCGGGCCGGCGGCGGCCGCCGCCAGCGCCATGGCAAGCATCATCATGTCGGGCCGTCCTTCTTTCTGTCCGCCGCGGGCCGGGCCTCGGCGTCGAGCACCTTGGTGTAGAGCTTGCCGATCCCGATCGCCGCGATTCCGAGGACGAGGAAGGAGAGGATCCGGAGCACCCCTTCCAGCACGGCGGCATCCGACCAGAAGATCTTGATCGTCGTGATGCTGAGCAGGACGAGCCCCGCCAGGCGAAGCGCCTTGTCGGCCAGTCGGATCCCGCCGAGCAGCAAAGCGATGGAGAGCAGCAGGCCGGCCAGCGAATAGCCGTAGGATTCCGCCGAGGGCAGGCCCGGCCCGTCGAGCATCGCCCCCTGGAAGCCCTGCCGGACCATCAGCATCACCCCGAGCACGAGCGACGCCAGCGCCAGCAGCAGCCAGGCGCCCGAGCGGGCCTCGCCGTCGGCTCCGCGGCGGGCTCGGTAGAGCCAGTAGGCGCTGAGCAGATAGGCCGGGACGAGCAGGTTGAGGACCGGCCAGGAGCCGACATTCTGCGGCGCCAGAACCGGATTGTGGAGGAGCATGTCGAACCAGACGAGCCGGGCGGCGGCGAGCGCGGTGATCAGCGTGCCGGCGAGCCACCGGCTGGATTCGTCGAGTCCGCGGATCGGCAGGCGGCCGCTGCAGACGAGCCATCCGGCCGCGAACAGCGCTTGGTTGAGGAGGGTCCGCTCGGCCAGGCCCCTGGCCACGAAATCGAGGCCCGAGGACAGCCCGAACGCCTGCTTGAAGAGCAGGTAGAGGGCCGCGCCCGCGAACCCGCCGGCAAGCGCCAGCGGAGCCGCTCGCCAGGCCGGCCACGGCGCCGGAAGCAGGCGCCAGAAAGCGGCGAGGAGGACGGCCGGAAGGAGCAGGTTCTGGAGGCCCGCGCCGACGCCCGGAAGGTGCGAAGCGAGCGCCGGCTCCCCGGCCAGGGAGAGGAGCAGGGTCTCCCACAGCTGGGGCACTCGGCCCGCCGCCCAGAGCGAGGCGACCGCCGCGGCGGCCAGCGCAAGCGCCGCGACGCCGCGGTCGCCAAGACGCCGCCCGGCGAGCGCGGCGGCGAGCGCGATGGCGAGCCCGGCTCCGGCGACGAGGTTGGCGGGGAGGAGCTGCCAGGCGGCGATGGCGAGCGAGACCATCGCGCTACCCGCGGCGAGGACGAGCGGCGCGTCGAAGGCGGACTCGCTCGCCGACCGCCGCCGGGTCCAGGCGAGGAGCAGGGGGCCCGCGGCGAGAAGCAGGAAGACAAGCCCCCAGAGCGGACGGTCGAGCCATTCGGGGCGCTCGATCCGGAGGATCCAGGCCGGGCCGACGAACCCTGCGCAGGCGGTGGCGAAGGGCAGGAGGACCCGCTCCCGGCGCAGGGCCGAGGGCAGCGAGCCGAGGCCGAACAGCAATGTCGCCGCCGCGGCGACGGCCGGGATGTGGAGGGGCTGGTCGAAGGCCTTGATCGCGATGAGCAGCAACGCGAGGCCGAGCGCGACGAGCGGAAGCGGGCGGTATTCCGGCTTGCGCCGCTCGAGCAGGAGGCAGGCCACGGACAGGGCCCCGAACAGCGCCCAGGCGGGAAGGCCGATATCCTGGCGGCCGACCAGCATTGCGAGCTGGATCAGGCCGATCGCCGCCGGGCGAAGGAAGTCGAGCTGCCACCCGGGCCCGGCGCGGAGCACCGACGCTCCGATCCCGACGAGAAGGATGAACACTCCGGCGGCGAGCGCGTCCGGTGCGTCCCAGGTGAGCAGGGCGGCGCTCCAGCCGAAGCTGAGCAGCGCCGCCGCCGCCGCCAGCCAGGTCCAGCCGCGGCGGCCGGCCAAAGTGAAGAGGGCGACGTCGAGCAAGGCGAGATAGGTGAGCAGCGGGATCGCCGTCTCGCTTCGCTCGCCGACCAGGAGCGGAGTGACGAAACCGCCGACGAGGCCCATCACCGCCGACGGCGCTCCGTGCCTCAAGGCGAGGACGAGAGCGGCTCCGGTCACCATCACCATCAGCCCGAAGGCGGTGCCGTTGCCGATCAGATGGTGGAGGACGAGCGAGCCGTAGGCGGTGGCATAGAGCACGAAGATGCCGGCGCCGACCAGGGCCTGGGCGACCCGGCGGTCCATGACCCAGTCGGCGCGGCTCCGGGCGAGCTCGCCGAGCGCGAGCAGGAGCAGGCCGAACAAAGCGGCCATTCCCATCTGCACCGGCGGGGTGATCAGGCCGATCTGGATCGAATAGCGGACGAGCAGCACGCCCGCGACGGCGAGGGCGATCCCGCCCACCCAGATCATCAGCTGCCCGCCGACCCAGCGCTCGAAGAAGCCGCCGAGCGTCTCGCGCGGCGACTCCTCGTCGTCAGGCCAGGATTCTTCGGGCTCGAAGTCGGCCTTGAGGTCCGGCGGCTCGGGCCGCGTTCCCGGCGGCGGGCCGGCGGCCGGCATGGCACGCGGCGCCCTCGCCTCGAACAGGGGATCCGGCCCGCCGGCCGTGACGTCCCGGCCGGCCGGTCCCTCGCGCGCCTGCTCCTCGAGCTGCCTGACCCGCGACGACAGCCTCATCGCATGGATGAAGAGCCCGATCAGGCCGAGAAGGAGAAGGAGCTCCATCGCTCGAAGGCTAGCGGCGCGCCGCTTCCCTGTCAGCGCTCAATCGCGACCCGCGCGCCTCAAGCCGGCGGCAGGGTCGGCTCCGGCGACGGGGCGGCGGGCTCGCGAATCGCGCGCCTGGCCTGCTGGATCGCGTCGATGACGCCCGGAGCGGCGGCGAGCACGACCGGCAAGGCCCTGACCAGTCGGCTCAGGAAGGATCTTCTTCTCGACGGCATGTCTGTTTCCTTTCGAATCGCCCGCGATGAGTCGCGATAGGAAGGAACATAGCACGAACATCCTTAAATAGGAAAATTCTTTGCATCCGTTTCGGTCGAAAGTGCGCCCGGCTTCGATCCGGCCGCATCCATGCTGCTCGATTGCAACCACCGCGCCCACCTCCCATATCGCCGCCGTCCTCGAGCGGGAGCATGTGATGGAAAGCTGGCACGGCACGACGATCCTGGCGGTGCGCAAGAACGGGCGCGCGGTCATCGCCGGCGACGGCCAGGTGACTCTCGGCCAGACGGTGATCAAGCCGAACGCCCGCAAGGTCCGGCGGCTCGGCGACGGAAGCGTCATCGGCGGCTTCGCCGGAGCGACGGCCGACGCCTTCACCCTGTTCGAGCGGCTCGAGCGCAAGCTCGAGCAGCATCACGGCCAGCTGATGCGCGCCGCCGTCGAGCTCGCCAAGGACTGGCGGACCGACAAATATCTGAGGAACCTCGAGGCGATGATGATCGTCGCCGACAAGGAGGTGACGCTCGTCCTCACCGGCAATGGCGACGTGCTCGAGCCGGGCTCGGGGGTCGCGGCGATCGGCTCGGGCGGCAATTTCGCGCTCGCCGCGGCGACCGCACTGCTCGATTACGAGGAGGATGCCGAGACCCTCGCCCGCAAGGCGATGGAGATCGCCGCCGAAATCTGCGTCTACACCAACGGCAATCTGACCGTGGAGACCCTGGAGAGCGCGAATTGACCGGGTGGACGGTCGAGCGGCTGGACTGGGAGGACGAGCCGCTCGGCGAGATCGCGCTTCCGAAGCGAAGCATGCGCCTCCGCTCGGGCTTCGGCTCGGGCCTTTCCCGCCGGGCCGGCGATCCGCCCGGAATCGTCTGGGCGGTCGGCGACCGCGGTCCGAACATCAAGGTCAAGGCGGCGATCAGGCTCTACGGCCTCGACCGGCTCGAGCGCCTGCGAAACGAGGAGGGCGCCAAGATCATGCCGCGCCTCGACCTCGGCCCGGCCCTCGCCGAGCTTCGGGTCGCCGGCGGCCGCGTCGAGATCCTCCGGACGCTGCGGATCGCCGACTCGCGGGGCGATCCGGTTTCCGGCCTGCCCGTCCCAGGCGGTCCGCACTCGCGGTGCGAGCCGGCCTTCGACCTCGACGGCGAGGCGCTCGAGCCGGATCCGTCCGGACTGGACACCGAGGGCCTCGCCGCGCTGGCCGACGGCGGCTTCTGGGTCGGCGACGAGTTCGGGCCGTCGCTGGTCCGGCTCGATTCCGGCGGCAGGGTGCTGAAGCGGCTGGTGCCGGAAGGAGTCGCCCTCGACGGCGCCGCTTACCCGGTCGAGTCGAGGCTCCCCGCCATCGCCGCCCGCCGCCAGCTCAACCGCGGCTTCGAGGCGATCGCCTTGTCGCCGGACGGCCAATGGCTGTTCCTCGCCTTCCAGAGCCCGCTCGCCCATCCCGACGAATCCGCCCACGAGAAGGCCCGCCACGTCCGGCTTTGGCGGCTCGATGCCGGGACCGGCGAGATCGCCGCCCAATATCTCTACCCGCTCGACCCGCCGGGCAGCTTCCGGCGCGACGGCGACCTCGACCGAAGCGACCTCAAGGTCAGCGAATTGTGCTGGGCGGGCGAAGATTCGCTGCTCGTCCTCGAGCGCGGCTCCGAGACCAGCAAGATCTACCGGGTCGTTCCCGCCGATTCCTTCGCCCTCGCTCCGGAGCATCTCGATCCCGCGACCCGGCCGACGGTCGAGGAGCTGAGCGGAGGCGGGGGCGATCCCGGCCTCCCCGTGCTCGCCAAGAGCCTGCTGTTCAGCAGCGACGACGCCCCCGAGGTGGGCGCGGACCTGGAAGGGATGGCGATCCTGTCGCCGTCGGAGCTCCTCCTCGTCAACGACAATGATTTCGGAGTGGAGGGGGCCGAAACCGGCTTCTGGATCGTTCGCTTCGACGAACCCATTTTCGCCTGAGCTTTCGATGAAGACCGTTCGACCCCTCCTCCTCCCGCTCGCCGCCGGCCTCGCCCTGCTCGGCGGCTGCGGCGGCGGCGATTATGAGCCGGAGGTGAGGGCCGACGAGAAAAGGCTCGGGGCGGAGCAGCATCCGCAGCTGCTCGCCGAATTCGGCGGCGCCTACCGGGCGCCCGAAGCGGCCTATGCCCGGCGGGTCGGCGAGAAGGTCGCCGCGGCCGCGGGCCTTCAGGGGCAATGCACCTTCACCCTCGTCAACAGCGACGTCGTCAACGCCTTCGCCGTCCCCGGCTGCTACATCTACGTAACCCGCGGGCTGATGGGCATCGTCAACTCCGAGGCCGAGCTCGCCTCGGTCCTCGCCCACGAGGTCGGCCATATCGTCGCCGCCCACAATCGCCGGCAGCGCAACCGGTCGCTGTGGCGGAACCTCGGGGTGTGGGCGGTGGGCGCGGTCACCGGGTCGGAGGACCTCACCCGTATCGCCGGCCAGGCCGCCGAATATTTCACCCTGCGCTACTCGCGAAAGCAGGAATATGAAGCGGACGATCTCGGCGTCCGCTTCCTCGCCGGGGCCGGCTACGACCCCTGGGCCGCCGGAGACATGCTCGGGGCGCTCGGCCGCCACGAGGCCTATATGGGCCGGACCCGGGGCCGCGACGAGGCCCGAGCCATCCCCGAATGGGCCCGGACCCATCCGCTCGCCGGAAACCGGGTCGAACGCGCGGCCCAGGCGGCGTCGGCCACCGGAATAACGGACGGCGCGGTTCCGGAGCTGGAAGCGCCCTATCTGCGCGAGCTCGACGGCCTGCTCTACGGCGACGACCCCGAGCAGGGCTTCGTCAACGGCCGCCGCTTCGCCCATCCGGTGATGCGGATCGGCTTCGAGGCGCCGGAGGGCTTCACCCTGACCAACAGCCCGCGCTCGATCCTGATCGAAGGGCCGGACGGGCTTCGCGGCGAGTTCGGCAGCGGGCCGATGCCGCCGGGCGGGCTCGTCGCTTATGCCGAGGGGCTGATGAGAGCGCTGCTGAAGGGCACTCCGGCACGGGCCGGCCCGGCCGAACCGACGCGAATCAACGGCCTTCCCGCCCTGCTCGTGCCGGTCGTGGTGCAGACCGAGCAGGGAACGATAGAGCTCACCATCGCGGCTTATGACGGCGGCGACGGCGGAGCCTATCATTTCATCATGGTCGCCCCGCCCGCGGAAGCCTCGCGGAACGCGATCGCCGCCCTGTTCGCGTCGTTCCATCTGCTCTCGGACGAGCAGGCCCGAAGCCTTCGGCCGAGGCTGATCAGGACGGTTCGGGTCGCGCCCGGACAGACTCCCGCCACCTTCGCGGCCTTCATGGCGAGCGAGCATCCGCTCGACCATTTCCGGATGCTCAACGGCCTCGCCCCCGGCCAGGCGCCGAAGCCGGGCGACCTCGTCAAGATCGTCACCTTCGCGTCCCGCTGAGGCACGCCGCAGGCCCGGCGCCATCAGGGCCTTCTGGTCCGGCGGCGGGTCCGGCCGACGGATTCAACGCAACGACGCGACGACGCGACGAGCGCGGAGCGCTCCTCTGGCTCAGAGCCTTTCCTGCAAGGCACGAGCGGATTCGCATCGCGGGCATCGTTGCGTCGTCGCGTCGTCGCGTTCGAAAAGATACTCGCACAGCGAGGTCGGCCTGGCGCTCGATGCGAGGGGGCTCGCGCAATTTGCGCTCTCGCCGACCGGCTCGACAGCGATTAGTCTGCCCGGCATGGACCGCCGCGCCTTCATCGGATCCGCCGCCGCGACCCTCGCCCTGCCGGGCTGCGCCACCACGCCGCGTCCGGCGGCGACCGCCCGGACCGGCTGCCTGCCGCCGGTCGAGGTCGCTGCGGAGCGGGTGATCCGGACC
>DASQJV010000006.1:0-3679 GCA_035630855.1 Allosphingosinicella sp.
GGTCCTCCATCTGCCTTTGCGCCTGTTTGATTCCTACCTGCACGGAAATCATCCCTCCTTTGCCGAGATGAAGAATGCAGCTGTTCGAGCCACACAACCCTTCGGAAGCGACCGGCGTCCGCTTCGGATACAGCCCGACCATTCCATCTCCTCAGCGACAAAAGTGCCCGCCCAGCTTGTGGTATCAAAATGACCGTATTCTCTGATCTCGCGCTGAAGCAAAGGATCGACTCCAGCCATAGGTGCCTCACCCGCCCCAGCGGCTTTTACTGCCGCCTCAATGGCTTCAGATGAGCGACACACTCTCTCGATGGATTGAATAATCCGGTGGTCGCGAGACAATCCGCCACCGGCGCTGTCGAGCAGCTTATACTGGAACAACTTCTCGATGATGTCATCAGCCTCAGGAGAGTCGGTCTCTCGGGCGTGTTCATAGATCGTCATACGTTGCTTGACGCTCATGCTTTCAAGCATGTTTCGTGTAATGGGCTTCGGCATCAAGCCGCCTCGCGCTGCCGCACGGTGCGGAACTCGATCTTCTTCTCGTAGGGCGCTCCGACGATCATCCGCTTCACGTAGATGCTCGGCAGGTGGATGCAGTCCGGATCGAGGCTCCCGACCGGCACGATCTCCTCGACCTCGGAGACGCAGACCTTGCCGGCGGTCGCCATCGGCTGGTTGAAGTTGCGGGCGGTCTTGCGGAAGACGAGGTTGCCGGCCTCGTCGGCCTTCCAGCCCTTGACGATCGAGAGGTCGGCGCGGATCCCGCGCTCGAGAACATATTCCTCGCCGTCGAAGACCTTGGTCTCCTTGCCCTCGGCGACGATCGTCCCGACCCCGGTTTTGGTGTAGAAGCCGGGGATTCCGGCGCCGCCGGCCCGGCAGCGCTCGGCGAGCGTGCCCTGGGGGCAGAATTCGACCTCGAGCTCGCCGGCCAGATATTGCCGCTCGAACTCCTTGTTCTCGCCGACGTAGGAGGAGATCATCTTGCGGATCTGGCGGGTGCGGAGAAGCTTTCCGAGCCCCTCATTGTCGATCCCCGCATTGTTGGAGACGAATGTGAGGTCCTTCACCCCATGGTCGCGGATCGCGTCGATCAGCCGCTCGGGGATCCCGCACAGGCCGAAGCCGCCGGCGCAGATCGTCATCCCGTCGAACAGCAGCCCGTCGAGCGCCGCCGCGGCATCGGGATAGAGTTTCTTCATCCTTCGCTCCTCGCTGAACGCCGCCGGCGATAGGCTTTGGGAGCGAGCGAGGTCAATCCGGCCTCTGTCCGAAACCGGACGAAGTTCAGGAAGTTCAGGCGGTATTGACGTTCGAAGATCAACAGAGTACTTTGAATTACAGAGTTCTCTGGAGAACGTCATGACCATCGCCGAATCCGCCCACGAAGACCTGAGCTACGTTCGCCGGCTGGCCGAGAGCGGCGCCCACGCCCCGCTTCTCGGCGGACGGTTCATGGCCTGGTGGGGCCTGCTGCTAGCAACCGCCTATGTCGCCCATCATTTCGCCCTCGCCGGAACGATCGGCGACGGCAGCCGCATTTTCGCGATCATCTGGATCGGCTTTTCCACGCTCGGCATCGCCGGCCAGCTGGTGCTGGCGCGAAGCATGCCGGCAAAGGCGGGGGCCGGCTCCGCCGGCAATCGCGCGTCGCGGACGATCTGGGTGGCGGCCGCCGCGGCGATCGGCTCGATGGTCGCCGGGTGCGCGGTGGCCTCGGGCATGGGGGCCGGCCCGGCGACTTTCGACTGGATCGTTCCGGTCGCCTTCGCCGTCTACGCCTGCGCCCTGATCGTCACCGGCTCGCTGGCCCGCAACCAGCCGACCTTCGCGGCGGGCGTGGGCGCGGTGATCATGGTCGGCCTGTTCACCGCCTTGATCCTGTCGCCCGATCGCTACCTGATCGCCGCCGCCGGAGTCGCGCTCACCGTGCTTCTGCCGGGCCTCGTCCTGCTCAGGGCCGAGCCGCGCTGATCCGATGGCGGACAATCCCTTCGACCACAGCGGCCTCGACGACGTCATCCACGGCCGAATCCGACTGGGCATAGTCGCCTACCTCGCCTCGGTCGAAACCGCCTTGTTCGCCGAGCTTCGCGACAAGGTCGGAGCGACCGACGGCAATCTCTCGGCGCATATCGGCAAGCTCGAGGAGGCCGGCTACGTCAGCGTCGCCAAGAGCTTCGCCGGGCGCAAGCCGCAGACCCGGCTCACCCTCACCCACCGCGGCCGCCAGGCCTGGAACAACTGGCTCGACCGGATCGAGAAGCTGACCCGGGCCGCCGCCGACACGAGGAGTTGAAGATGAAGGCCCTGCCCCTGATGCTGCTGATCGGATCCGCCGCCGCCGCCCAACCGCCCTCCCCCCCGCCCTCCGCCTCGTTCACGCCCCGCGACCCGGCCGAACGCCTCGCCGCCCAGCGCGAGGCGATGAAGGCGCTCGCCTTCATGGACGGCGCCTGGCGCGGCCGCGCCGAGACCGACGCCATGCCGGCCGGATTCGTCCATACGGAGCGGGTCGGGCCGCTGCTCGACGGGACGGTCAAGCTGGTCGAGGGGCGCGCCTATGACGAAAAGGGGGCGACGCGGTTCAACGCGTTCGCGGTGATCTCCTACGACCCGGCCCGCCGCGCCTATTCGATGCGCTCCTATGCGTTGGGCTATGCCGGCGACTTCCCGCTGACCGTCCGCCCGGACGGCTACAGCTGGACCCAGCCGGCCGGCCCGGGCGCGGTGATCCACTACAGCGCGACGGTGAACGGCGGCGAGTGGAGCGAGGTCGGCGAGCGACGAGTGGACGGCCAGCCGCCGCGCAAGGTCTTCGAGATGCACGTGAAGCGCGTGGGGGGGACCGATTGGCCTGGAGCGGGGGCGGTGGGGGC
The DNA here is from genome assembly GCA_035630855.1 of Allosphingosinicella sp. Lineage (GTDB taxonomy): Bacteria > Pseudomonadota > Alphaproteobacteria > Sphingomonadales > Sphingomonadaceae > Allosphingosinicella. The sequence continues at coordinate 2,883 of DASQJV010000006.1, forward strand.
CCGCTAGAGCGGGTGCTGTCGAGGTGAAGCGAGGAGCTCGTCATGCCGGACTTGATCCGGCATCCACCTTCTTCCTTCCCCCGCCACAAGGAAGGTGGACCCCGGATCAAGTCCGGGGTGACGATTGTGCTCTAGAATTCCGCCGGATCCAGCCCCTCCCGCGCCACCGCCCGGGCGACCGCCGGCCGCTCCAGCATGCGCCGCGTGTGCTCGGTCCAATGGCGGCAGGGCGAGACGTCGAGCTCGAGCCGCCGCGCCCAGCGGCGCAAGGTGAGCGGCCAGGGGTCGGCGAGGCTGTAGCGCTCGCCGAGAAGCCACGGGCCGGGCGCGAGCAGGGCGTCGATCTCGCCGAACAGGGCGCGGAGCCGCTCGCGGTCGGCGGCGAGCTCGGCTTCCGGCCGTTCGATCCCGGCGGCGCGGGCGCGGTAGATCGGGCCGAAGCCGCCGTGATGGACCGTCGTCGCGAACCAGGAGAGCAGCTCGAAAACCCGGGCCAGGGCGGGCAGGTCGTCGAGCGGCAGCTGGCCGGCCTCCGGCCAGCGGTGGCCGATCCAGGCGAGGATGGCGATGGTCTCGGTGACGATCCCGTCGTCCGCCTCCAACGCCGGGATCAGTCCGCGCGAGTTGATGGCGAGATATTCGGGCCTTTTGTGGGCCTTGTCGGCGATCGGGGTGCGCACCGCGTCGAACCCGGCGCCGGCCTCCTCGAGGGCGATATGCGGCACCAGCGAGCAGGCGCCGGGGGAATAGAAGAGGCGGAGCATTCAGCCTGCCTCCCCGCGCGAAGCGGGGGGAGG
>DASQJV010000007.1:0-2363 GCA_035630855.1 Allosphingosinicella sp.
CGGCGACTAGGGCTTGGGCGCCAGTTTCCGCCGGCTTCTGCTCCTGCACGGCCTCGGTCTTCTGGTCGCTGGGGGTCTCCACCCCCCTTCCCTCTCCCTGCAGGGGAGAGGGAGAGGCCGCGCCAGCGGCCGAGGGTGAGGGACTGCCCGTGCCCTCACCCTGCGTCGCTTCGCTCCGCTGTCCCTCTCCCCTGGAGGGAGAGGGACCAACGTCCTCCCCATCGGCGGCGATCAGGGCGATGACGGTTCCGACCTTCACCTCGTCCGTGCCTTCGGCGACGAGGATCTTGGAGATCGTCCCCTCGTCGACCGCCTCGAACTCCATGGTCGCCTTGTCGGTCTCGATCTCGGCGAGGATGTCGCCGGACTTCACCTCGTCGCCCTCCTTGACGAGCCATTTGGCGAGGGTCCCCTCCTCCATGGTCGGGGACAGTGCGGGCATTTTCAGTTCGACGGGCATCAGTAGGTCTCGACCAATATGTCGGTGTAGAGCTCGGCCGCGTCTGGCTCGGGCGACTGCTCGGCGAAGTCGGCGGCCTCGGTGACGATCCGCTTGATCTCGCCGTCGATCTTCTTGAGCTCGTCCTCGCCGACCCCGGCGGCGGCGAGCTCGCGCTTGACCGCCTCGATCGGGTCGGACTTCTCGCGCACCGCCTGCACTTCCTCGCGCGAGCGGTATTTGGCCGGATCGGACATGGAGTGGCCGCGATAGCGGTAGGTCTTCAGCTCGAGCAGGATCGGCCCCTTGCCGGCGCGCACCCATTCGAGCGCCGTCGTCGCCGCGCCGCGCACGGCGAGCACGTCCATGCCGTCGATCTGGAGGCCGGGGATGCGGAAGCTCTCGCCGCGGCGGTAGAGCTGGTCCTCGGCCGAGGAGCGGTTGACGCTGGTGCCCATGGCATATTGGTTGTTCTCGATCACGTAGATGATCGGGAGCTTCCACAGCTCGGCCATGTTGAAGCTCTCGTAGACCTGGCCCTGGTTGGCGGCGCCGTCGCCGAAATAGGCGAGGCAGACGCCGCCGTCGTTCCGGTATTTGTGGGCGAAGCCGAGGCCGGTGCCGAGGCTGACTTGGGCTCCGACGATGCCGTGGCCGCCGTAGAATTTATGCTCGACGCTGAACATGTGCATCGAGCCGCCCTTGCCCTTGGAGATGCCCGCCGCGCGCCCCGTCAGCTCGGCCATGATCACCCTCGGGTCGATCCCGTAGGCGAGCATGTGGCCGTGGTCGCGATAGCCGGTGATGACGCTGTCCTTGCCCGGCTCCATCGCAGACTGGAGGCCGACGGCGACGGCCTCCTGGCCGATATAGAGGTGGCAGAAGCCGCCGATCAGGCCGAGGCCGTAGAGCTGGCCGGCGCGCTCCTCGAAGCGCCGGATGAGGAGCATCTGGCGATAATATTCGAGGAGCTCGTCCTTGCCCGCCTGGTGGCGCCGGGGCTCGGGCGGGCGTTCGCGATTGGGGGTGGGCGGGGCGGAGGCACTCGCCTTGTCGGCGCGCTTGGACGTTGCTGCCTTGGCCACTTTGGATCCTGCTGCTGTCTGAAGGGCGGCTCTATGGCGGCAAACGCGAGTGCGCGCAACTTGTGCCCATTCGTCATTCCGGCGAAAGCCGGAATCCACGAACACGGATTGCCCGAGGTTCGAACCGCGGTGTTCATGGATCCCGGATCAAGTCCGGGATGACGACTGCGTCGTCAATCGAGCGGGATCACCACTTCGTCGGGGCGGACCACCCCGAGCTCGCGCTTGACCGTCTCCTCGACCATGTCGGGATCGGCGCCGCGCGGGTCGAGCAGGGCGGAGCGGTGGGCGAGGCGGGCCTTCTCGGCGTTCAATTCGGCGAGCTGGACCAGCTTCTCGGCCTTCTGGCGGCGATAGTCGCCCCAGCTCAATATGCCGTTCGCGCCCATGATCGCATAGCCGAGGAAGTTGGCGATGATGAGGATCGCGAGCGCCGGAAGAGCCGCCCGCCTGATCGTCTCGAAAGTGTTTCGTCCCACCGCCTGCATGACGAAGTTAACAGAATCAGCAAAATCGCGTCGAATCAAGCCTTTTGAGCCGACAAGCGAAAATTTGTCGGACGGACGGAGGCCCTGGGCCGCTCATTGCTTCCCGGCGAAGGCCGTGACCCAGTTCTTCTGCCCATGCCGCTGGGCCCCGGCCTCCGCCGGGGAGCTAGCGGGACGCGAATACGCTGCGCCCCGCATAGCGCGCCATCGACCCCAACTCCTCCTCGATCCGGATGAGCTGGTTGTACTTGGCAAGGCGGTCGGAGCGGGCGAGGCTTCCGGTCTTGATCTGCCCGCAACCGCAAGCGACGGCGAGGTCGGCGATGGTCGTGTCCTCGGTCTCGCCCGAGC
>DASQJV010000008.1:0-3010 GCA_035630855.1 Allosphingosinicella sp.
TCGGCCGATGAATGAGATGACGACTGTCACCACTGCCAAGGACTGGGCCTCGGACCAGGAGGTCCGCTGGTGTCCGGGCTGCGGCGACTATGCGGTGCTGAAGGCCGTGCAGCGGACCATGCCCGACCTCGGGGTCGCCCGCGAGAAGACCGTGTTCGTGTCGGGCATCGGCTGCTCGAGCCGCTTCCCTTATTACATGGAGACCTACGGCTTCCACACCATCCACGGCCGGGCGCCGAGCTTCGCCACGGGCATCAAGCTCGCCCGGCCCGACCTCGACGTCTGGATCATCACCGGCGACGGCGACGCCTTGTCGATCGGCGGCAACCACACGATGCACGTCCTGCGCCGCAACCTCGACTGTCAGATCTTGCTGTTCAACAACGAGATATACGGCCTCACCAAGGGCCAATATTCGCCGACCAGCCGCGCCGGGACGCGCTCGCCCTCGACTCCGTTCGGCTCGGTCGACCGGCCGGTCTCGCCCTGCGCCTTCGCGCTCGGCTCGGGGGCGCGCTTCATCGCCCGCGGAATCGACGTCCACAAGAATCTGCCCGAGGTGCTCAAGGCCGCCCACGCCCACAAGGGCGCGAGCTTCGTCGAGATCTACCAGAATTGCATCGTCTACAATGACGACGTCTTCGCCCCCTTCACCGCCAAGGAGAATAGCGGGCGGCAGCTCTGGCTGAAGGCCGGCGAGCCGATGCTGTTCGACTCCGGCTCCAAGGGCATCGCCCTCGACCGCGAGGCCCTCGCCCTGAAGGTCGTCGACGTCGAGGGCGGGAATTGGGAGGCGGCGGGCGTGCTCGTCCACGATCCGAGCAACCGCTCGGTCGCCCACATGCTGGTCGAGATGCCGTTCGGCGCCTTCCCGACCGCTCTGGGAGTCCTCTACGAGGACCCGGCCCCGACCTTCGAGAGCGCGGTGGTGCGCCAGAACGAGGAAGCGGCGGCGGGCAAGAAGGCGGACCTCCAGGCCCTGGTCTCGAAGGGCCAGAGCTGGATGGTGACCAAGGAGCCGCACGTCATTTGACGCGGTGGGCCCCTCTCGCGGCGCTTCTGGCCTGTCTCGGCCTTGCCGACGCTGCGCCGGGCGCCTCGAAGACGGGCTATTCGCTCGTGGTGGGGCGAATGCTGGACTATCAGACCGTCGGGCCGCCGCCCTGTGACCAGGACGAGGTCTGCTTCGACTGGATCTACCGGTTCCGGATTTCCGCGGAGACCCTTTCCGGGCGGCGGGTCCCTTCGCCGCTCACCGCGGAGCTGATTGTTCACGGACCGCCGTCCCGGAATATCCACATCGTTCTTCTTGTCCGGCGAGCGGGGCGAGGAGAACCTTGGGTCGGCCGGCTCGTCACCGCGGCTCGCCCCGGCGACCGGGCCTGCGTGGACGCCTCCTTGCTGAGCGACGCCGACCTGCCTCCGCCGCGCGGCGCCCGGCGGAAGGGCGACGAGCTGTGCTTCACCGTCTGAAGCCCTGCATCGCGCTGTGAAGCCGCTCGGGAACGGGATGGCGGCCAGAGAACCGCCCGTCATCTGACTTGAAAGAGAGGAAGGGAGGGCTTCGACAGGCTCAGCCCGAACGGGTTTTGACGCGGAGAACTCCACTCACACCGTTCGGGCTGAGCCTGTCGAAGCCCTTTCCTGTCCCCCTTTCCGGCGCTTGCGTCCCTTCCTCAAACCCGCCACCAAGCCGCCATGAACCAGCAGCCCCGAGGGCGTCATCTCGTCGCCGCCGACCGCCGTTTCGCGACCGGCGGCGGGCTGCTCGCGCATTTGCTGTCGGGAAGCTTCTCGCGGATCCTCGACCGGATCGACCGGGGGCTCGACCAAGGCGCGATCGAGGCGATTCTTCCCGACGGCTCGGCCCGGATCCTCGGCGGCCGGCGCCCCGGCCCGAGGCCGGTCGTCCGGCTGCGCAGCTGGCGGTCGCTGGCCCGGCTGGTCAGCTCGGGCTCGGTCGGCTGGTACAAGGCCTGGGAGCGCGGCGAATGGTCGTCGCCCGATCCGGTGCCGCTGTTCGAATTGTTCATGCTCAACGCCGAGCCTCTCGGCGCCACCGCCCGGGCCAAGGGCCTGTTTCGGCTGGTCAACCGAATCGCCCACCGCTTCCGCGCCAACGACAAGGCCGGGGCCCGCGAGAACATCTCGCACCATTACGACCTCGGCAACGATTTCTACCGCGCCTGGCTGGATCCGGGCATGACCTATTCGAGCGCGGTCTTCGCCGACCCGGACTCGCCCGTCGAGGATCTGGAGGCCGCGCAGGCCCGCAAGCTCCGGCTTCTGCTCGACCGGCTCGATCTGGAGCCCGGCCAGCGGCTGCTCGAGATCGGCTGCGGCTGGGGCTCGCTCGCCGAGGCGGCGGCCCGCGATCACGGCGCCCTCGTCACCGGCCTCACCCTGTCCGGGGAGCAGAAGGCCTATGCCGAGCGGCGGCTCGAATCAGCCGGGCTGGGCGACCGCTGCTCGATCGAGCTCAGGGACTATCGCGACGTCGACGGGCGCTTCGACGCGGTCGCCAGCGTCGAGATGGCGGAAGCGGTCGGCCAGGATTACTGGCCCGTCTACCTCGAGAGCATCGCCCGTCTGCTCAAGCCCGGCGGCCGCGCCGCCCTCCAGTTCATCTCGATCCGCGAGCCCCTGTTCGACGATTATGCCGCCAGCGCCGACTTCATCCAGACCTACATCTTCCCCGGCGGGATGCTGATCGGCGAGCCGAGGTTCGAGGCGCTGGCCCGGGCGGCCGGGCTCGAATGGCGCGACCGCCGGGGCTACGGCCTCCATTATGCCGAGACGCTGAGGCAGTGGCGGGCCCGCTACGATTCGGCGGTCGAGGAGGGCCGGCTGCCCGCCGGCTTCGACGAGCCCTTCCACCGCCTGTGGCGCTACTATTTCATGTATTGCGAGGGCGGCTTCCGCGGCGGCGGAATCGACGTGGCCCAGGTGACCTTGGTGAAGGGGTAGAGGGAGAGGGCTTCGACAGGCTCAGCCCGAACGGAGTGGGAGG
>DASQJV010000009.1:0-2987 GCA_035630855.1 Allosphingosinicella sp.
GCCCTGGCCTCCCCTCTCCGAAGCTCGCGACGGCCCGACCATCGCCTCGCTTCACCTCTACAGCCAGATTCTCGGCAAGGCGGCGGTCGCGCTTCTGCCGTGGCGCAACCATGGCTGGCACGTCACCCTCCGGGTCCATCCGCGCGGGCTGAGGACCGAGCCGCTCTACGGCGCCGGCGGGGCCTTCGAGCTGGGGCTGGACCTGGTCGATCACCAGCTCACCTTCGCCGACGGCGGAGGAGTCCGCCGGCTGCCGCTGGCGGTGGCGACCGTGGCGCAATTCTACGACGGCGTAACGGACCTTCTGCGATCGGCGGGCCACCGGGTCTCGATCCACGGCAGGCCGAACGAGATCGACCCCGCTTTGCCCTTCGCCGGGGACTCCCGGCCGCGCGCCTATGACCCGGACAGCGCCTCGAGGCTGCTCGGCGCACTGCTCGACTCCGACCGGGTCCTCCGCCTGTTCCGCTCCGCCTTCCTCGGCAAGTCGAGCCCGGTCCATTTCTTCTGGGGAAGCTTCGACCTCGCCGTCACCCGCTTCTCCGGCCGCCCCGCCCCGCTCCATCCCGGCGGAATCCCGCATCTGCCCGACTCCGTCACCCGCGAAGCCTATAGCCACGAGGTCTCGAGCGCCGGCTTCTGGCCCGGCGGCGCCGGCGGCGGCGGCGATCCCTTCTTCTATTCCTACGCTTATCCCTCGCCGGAGGGCTTAGCGAAGGCCGCGGTCCGGCCGGAAGCGGCGCGCTTCGACGAGGCGCTCGGCGAATTCGTCCTGCCCTATGCCGAAGTCCGCACCGATTCCGACCTGCTCGCCTTCCTCGAATCCACCTATGCCGCCGCCGCCGACCTCGCCCGCTGGGATCGCCCGGCCCTGGAATGCGAACCCGGCACGCCAAGGACGCCGCGGCGTTTGTAATTGCAATTCCTCCCCCAGCTTGCTGGGGGAGGGGGACCAGCCGAAGGCTGGTGGAGGGGCAATCCGGAGTCGGATTTTCCCCTCCACCACGACGCTTCGCGCCGCGGTCCCCCTCCCCGAGGCAAGCTCGGGGAGGAATTCAGGTCAGTTCGCCTTAAGGCCCGCCGCCTCGAGCGCGGCCATCTGCTCGGAGGCGCATCTCATCGCGTCTTTCATGAAGCCGGCATCGGCGCCGATGATCTCCTCGGCCTGGCTCAGCTGCTCATGGAAGGCCTGGAGCGGATAGGTCGCCATCATCTTCGCCATGGCGGCGCTGTCCTCGGCACCCGGCTTGTCCTTCCCCTCCATCCGGGCGGCGAGCGCGGCGAAGGCGGCATAATCCGGTCCCCCGTAGAAGCTGACCAGCTTCTTCACCTTCGCCTCGCCGAGGTTGCGGGCGACGGTCCGGAGCATCCGAAGGCTGCCCGCGGTGATGGCCGGAGCGGTGCAGGCGACGTTCGCCTGGAGGATCGAGCGAAGCTGAGCCTCCTTGCCGGGATTGAGCGCGACCAGGGCCTCGAGCTCCTCCGGGTCGATCTCGGTGTCGACGGCGTCGATCTGGTCGCGGTCCGGAAGGACGGCGATGAACCGGTCGATCAGCGCCTCGCTCGGCGCCGCCTGGGCGGCCGGGCCGGGCTGGGCCGAAGCGGAGTACGCCTGCAAGGCGAGCAGGGTGGCGGCGGCGACGGCGAGCGGCTTCATGGCGTCACTTCCTCGGGCTGGCGGCTCCCCGGGGGAGGACGCTGAAACGGCCATCATGTTGGACCGGCTGGACAATGTCCAGCTACCGTAAGGAAAACTGGCCTCACGCAAAGCCGCAAAGTATAACGTGATCCATCGGCGCGCAGCGCCTGTCTTTCCAATCCCGTGAGAACAGTCGATGCGGCTTCGCCGCGATGGCCCCTTTGCGGCTTTGCGGCTTTGCGTGAGCCATAGCGGCGCAGGCCGCGGCCGGGCGCGGGGCGTCACCCCAGGAAGGGATAAGGCGAGATCGTCTTCTGCTCGACGTTGAGGGCGAGCGTGCGCCCGGCCGGAGCGGCGGCGCGCTGGGGGCAGCGCAGGCGCGGGCAGATGGCGCAGGCGGGGCCGATCGGGGTGACGTAGGGCTTGGCCAGATCCTCGCCGTCGGCATAGAGGATGCGGGGCGCGTATTTGACGTCGCAGCCGAGGCCGATGGCGAGCTGGGCGCTCTCGCGCGGGTCGAGCCGGACCGCCCGGTCGACGGTCCGGGCGATGGTGAAGAAGCGCGCTCCGTCGGGCGTCTCGACGATCTGGGTGGCGACCCGGCCGGGGGTCTGGAAGGCGGCGTGGAGGTTCCAGCGCGGGCAGGTGCCGCCGAAGCGCGAAAAAGGGAAGCTCTCGCCGGCGAAGCGCTTGGAGACGTTCCCCGCCGCGTCGACCCTCAGCATGAAGAAGGGCACGCCGCGCGCGCCCGGGCGGGCCAGCGTGGTCAGTCGGTGCGAGACCTGCTCGACGCTTGCGCCGAAATCGGCGCAGAGCCGGTCGACGTCGTAGCGATGCTTCTCGGCCGCCGCGAGGAAGGCCGAATAAGGCATCATGATCGCCCCGGCGGCGTAATTGGCCAGGCTCATGTGCAATAGGCGCCGAGTCGGAGCATCCGGGGCTCCGGCGGTCTCCACCATCCGGTTCAGCATCGGCCCGAACTCGGTCAGCGAGAGCTGGTAGGCGGCGCCGAAGGTCCGGCTCTCCGGCCTCAGCATGGACGAGAGCATCAGCCGCTTGCGGTGGAAGTCGTAGGCCTGGCTGGTCGGCTCGACGAGCTCGGGCGGGACGACCCGAGTGTCGATCCCGAACCCCTCCCTGAGCCGCCGCTTCAGCGCCTCGAAGATCCCCGTGGGATCGCCGAGCGCCCCGGCCAGGGTCTCCGCGGCTTCCTCGATATAAGCGAAATGATTGCGCTGCGCCTGGATATGGTCGCGCACCCAGGCCTCGGGCGTGACCAGCGAGGTCTCGTCGGGGACCGCTCCGGCGGGATTCTGGCGCCGCTCGACCAGGGCGGCGTAGAGCCTCG
>DASQJV010000010.1:0-4234 GCA_035630855.1 Allosphingosinicella sp.
GGCTGGCCGGGGTAGAGGATCTCGTCCTCGGCGAAGAGAAGGTCGTCGTGGAAGACGGGTCCGACATTATTCTCGCCCGGTATGTCGGCGGCGGTGAACACCGCAACCACCCCCGGCGCCGCCCGGACCGCGGACAGGTCGAGCCCGGTCAGCCGCGAATGGCCGTCCGCGGCGAGGCCGAAGGCGAGGTGGAGCGTTCCGGGCGCCTCCGGGATATCGTCGACATAGGCCGCCGCACCGGCGACGTGGAGGTCGGCGCTGTCGTGCGGCAGCGGCTGGCGGACGGCGCCCTCAGTCATGGAGCACGCTGACCGGTTCGCTGCGCTCCGCCCAGATCCGGCGAAGCAAATTGGCGGCGACCTTGCGGCGGTAGGCGGCGGAGCCGCGCAGGTCGTCGAGCGGGGCATAATCGCCGGCCAGCGCCGATGCGGCCGCCTCGACCGTCGGCTCGTCCCAGGCTCGCCCGGTCAGCGCGGCCTCGCAGCCGGGCGCCCGGGCCGGAATGCCGGCCATGCCCCCGAAGGCGACTCGGGCATGGACGACGATCCCGTCCTCGATCCGGAGCGCGAAGGCGCCGCACACCCCCGATATGTCGCTGTCGAACCTCTTGGAGAGCTTGACGATCCGGACCAGCGTTTCGCCGGACGGACGGGGGATCCGGACGCTTTCGACGAACTCGCCCGGAGCGAGATCCTGCTTGCCGTAGCTGAGGAAGAAATCCTCGAGCGGGATCGTGCGCCGCTCGCCGCCGCGGCGGAGGGTGAGATCGGCGCCCAGCGCGATCAGGGCCGGGGGCATGTCGCCGATCGGCGAGCCGTTGGCGATGTTGCCGCCGATCGTCCCGGCATTGCGGACCTGGACCCCGCCGATCCGGCGGACCAGCTCGCCGAGGTCGGGGTGAAGCCGCGCCAGCGCCTCGCGGGCCTCGGAATAGCGGACCGCCGCGCCGAGGGTGAGCGCGTCCGGACCCTCCTCGATCCGCCTCAAATCCGCGATGTCGCCGATGAAGACGGTGGGCCCGAGGTCTCGGAGCTGCTTGGTCACCCACAGGCCGACGTCGGTCGCTCCGGCGACGATTCGGGTCTCGGGGTTAGCGAGGAGGAGGTCGGCCAGCTCGTCGGCGGTCGCGGGATGGCCGTAGGCGGGCTGAAGCGCGCGCAGCGCCGCGACGAGGCTGTCGTCCTGTTCGTCGGCCACCGGGACGGCGTCGCCGGCCGCCAGGATCGGGCCGTAGCCGGTGCAGCGGCACAAATTGCCGGCGATGACGTCGCCGACCGGAACCCCCCTCGTCCCGGCCGCGCCGAGGCTTCGGCCGTAGAGCGACATGACGAAGCCGGGCGTGCAGAATCCGCATTGCGAGCCGTGCCGCTCGACCAGCTCGCGCTGGACCGGGTGATCTCCGCCGAGGCTCTCGACGGTCCTCAGCGCCTTGCCGTCGAGCATCGGCAGGAAGAGGATGCAGGAGTTGACCGTCCGCCACTCGACTCCGTCCCCGGAAAGCTCCCCGACCAAAACGGTGCAGGCGCCGCAATCCCCCTCGGCGCAGCCTTCCTTGCTGCCGGTCCGGCGCAGGGTGTAGCGGAGATAGTCGAGGACGGTGCCGGTGGCATCGGCGTCGTCGGCCTCGATGACCTCGCCGTCGAGGAGGAAACGGATCATTTCGGAGTGCCCCAGGTAATCCAGGAACCGAGCGTCTGCCGCTCGATCTCCGTCATTCCGGTCGGATTGCCCAGCGGCATTGCATGGGAATCGACCGCGACCCGCTTGATCCGCGCCGAGGCGGCGCTGGCATGCTCCCAGCTGTCGAGCCTCACGCCCAAAGGCGGCTGCTCGACATTGTGGCAGCCCGCGCAATGGGTCGCGAGGATCGGCTCTACCTCGGCCCAAGTCGCCACCTGGTCGGGGGCGATGCCGCCTTTCTCCAGAGTGACATAGGTGACGCTGGCGAGCGCGAGGGCCGCCGCCGCCGCGATCGCGGGAGCCGTCGCCTTGCCCCGGCCGCGCAGGTTGAAGACGTGGCGGACGGCCACCCCGGTCAGCCCGAGCAGGGCCAGGACCAGCCAGGACCGCTCGGCGCCGTAGGTCATCGGATAATGGGGGCTGATCATGATGAACAGCACCGGCAGGGTCATGTAATTGTTGTGGAGCGACCTCTGCTTGGCTGCAGCGCCCAGCGCCGGATCGGGCGTCCGCCCGGCGATCAGGTCGGCGACGACCTTGCGCTGGTTGGGGATGATGACGAGGAAGACGTTCGCGACCATCACCGTGCCGATGATCGCGCCGATATGGAGATAGGCGGCCCGGGAGTTGAACAGGCCGTCCAGCATGACCGCGGCGAGGAGGAGGATCGCGAACCAGAAGGCGCCCAGCGCGAGGTTGCTGGAGCCGACCGGCGAGCGGCACAGCCCGTCATAGACCAGCCAGCCCAGCGCGATGGCGGCGAGGCCGATGGCGATCGCGACGGGCGGGCTGAGCGGCGCCTTGGCCGGATCGATCAGGAAGCTCTGCGCTCCGACATAATAGACCAGCACCAGCAGCGAGAAGCCGCTGATCCAGGTGAAATAGGCCTCCCATTTGAACCAGTGAAGCCGCTCGGGCATGCTGGCCGGGGCGACCTGGTACTTCTGGTTGTGGTAGAAGCCGCCGCCATGGACCGACCATAATTCGCCCGAGGCCTCGCCCTTGGCCGGCTTCACCAGATGGTTGTCGAGCCAGACGAAATAGAAGCTCGAGCCGATCCAGGCGATGCCGGCGGTCAGGTGAAGCCACCGGATCGCGAGGTTGAGCCATTCGGCGAGGTCGAAGCCCATGGTTCAGCTGCCCCGGTAGGTCGAATAGCCGTAAGGCGAGACGAGCAGCGGCACATGATAATGGCCCCCGCCGGCGGCGATCCCGAAATCCACCGTCACCTCGTCGAGGAACGGCGGATCCGGCAGATCGACGCCCAGGCCGCGGAAATAATCGGCGACCGCGAAGCGGATCGTATAGCGCCCCGGTTCGAGAGCGCTTTCCAGCAGGCCGGGGCAGCGCCCGTCGGCGTTGGTGACGCCCCGGGCGATCTCTCCGTCGGGCCCGCTGAGAGCCACCCTGATCCCGGCCGCCGGCCGGCCGTGCATGGTGTCGAGGACATGGGTGGAGAGCGTAGTCATGGCCTGTCCTCGAGGCGGAGCCGGACGATCTCGCCGATCTGGGCCAGCGCCTCGGCGATCTCGGAATCGCGGTCGTTGGCGAGGCGGCGTTCCATCGCGGCGAGGATGCCCGCTTTGTCGGTCAGGCGCACGCAGATGATGAACGGGAAGCCGAATTTGTCGCGATAGGCGGCGTTGAGCGCGTGGAAGCGGTCGAACTCGGCCTGGCTGAGCCGGTCGAGCCCGGCGCTGGCCTGCTCGGCGGCGCTGGCCTCGGTGAGGTCGACCGCGGCCTTGCCCGCAAGCTCCGGATGCGCGCGGATCAGGGCGAGCTGCTCCTCGGGCGCGGCTTCGCGGACGACCGCCATCAGGTCGGCATGGCGCTCGCCCGACGACGGCCGCTCGTCGGCCCGCGCCTCGACCCAGGGCGAATGTTCGAAGAGGGCGCTCACGATAGGCTCCCCGGCGAAGGCCGGGGCCCAGCTTCACCGCCGGGACGATTGGGCCCCGGCTTTCGCCGGGGAACAAGATCCGGAACGACCCGCCCGATCAGCCGCAGCCGGCTGACCCCCCCGTCGGGGACGATGTTGAGCCGGACGAAGCGGATCGCGCCGAGGTCGGCGAGGCCGTCGCGGAAGAGGTGGACCTTGTCCGCCTCCAGCTTCGACTCGGGCAGGAGCACGGGCCAGCTCTCCGAAGCCGCGGCGATCTCCTCGGGCGAGCCGGCCGCGTCGGCCGCCGCCTGGAGGAAGCAGCGGTCCGGATAATTGCCCTTGAAGTGGGCGGTGTCGACGACGACCTCCTCGATCCGCCCCGCCGCTCCGAGCTCGAGCACCGCCCAGTCGTGCCCGGGCTCGCGCCGCCGCCGCGTCTCCCAGCCGTCGCCCATGTCGACGCCCCGCCCGGGCGCGGTCAGATTCTCGATCCGGCCGTAATGCTGGTCGTTGGCGATGATCCCGCGCCCGCCATTCTCCATCGCCAGCAGGTCGAGGCGCGTCTCCGCATCGACCGCCGACCAGTCCTTGGCGATCCTGCCCCAGACGCGCAGCCGGGCGACGCCGCCGTCGGGAAAGATGTCGAGGCGGACATGGGTCACTGGCTCGTCA
>DASQJV010000011.1:0-4437 GCA_035630855.1 Allosphingosinicella sp.
CCGCGGCCTCCGCCCCGCCCGCTCCGAATGGGTCGGAGACCTCGCCGCAATGGGGGCAGGCGTAGCCGGACATGTTCTCGACGAGGCCGAGCAGGGGCACGTCCATCTTGCGGAACAGGTCGATCGCCCGGGTCGCGTCGATCAGGGCGAGGTCCTGGGGGGTCGAGACGATCACCGCGCCGGCCGGCTTCCATTTCTGGATGAGCGACATCTGGATGTCGCCGGTTCCGGGAGGGAGGTCGACGATCATCAGCTCGCGATCGTCCCAATCGCCTTCCATCAGCTGGCCGAGCGCGCTGGCGATCATCGGGCCTCGCCAGGCCAGGGCGGTGCCGGGCTCGACCAGCTGGCCGATCGACAGCATCTTCACCCCATAGGCGTCGACCGGGACGATCCTCTTGTCGTTGAGCTCGGGGCGCTCCGAATTGCCCATGATCCGAGGCAGGGAGGGGCCGTAGATGTCGGCATCGACCAGGCCGACCTTGCGGCCGGCGCGGGCAAGGGCGACGGCGAGGTTGGCGGCGACGGTCGACTTGCCGACTCCGCCCTTGCCGCTTCCGACCGCGATGATGGTGCGCTCCACCTTGTCCGCCGTCATCGCGATGCGGACGTCGCGGACTCCGGGCACGCCGACCAACGCGGCCCGGATCCGCCGCTCTAGGCCAGCCCGCTGCTCGGAGGAAAGGCCGCCGACGTCGAGCACGAGGCTGGCGATGCCATCCCTGAGCCGCGGCGCAGCGATCCGGCCGGCGGCCTCGGTGACGGAGGCGAGGGCGGCGGCAAGGGGGTCGGTCTCGGCACTCATTCGCCGCAGATAGGCGGTGCGGTTCGGCTTGCCACTGTTTTTCCGCCGGACCGCTACCTATAAAGGCGTATGGCAAGATTTTTCGGGTGGGGCGCGCGTCTCGGCGCCGTGTTGAATGAGAATCGCGGCGGGCCCTGGGGCCCCTCTGGCGACGGCGGCTCCGGCGGGGACGGCGGCGGCGGACCGCGCAATCCCTGGGGACAGCCGCCGCGCAAGCGCCGGACCCCCGGAGCCGGCGGCAATGTCGGCTCGATCGACGACTTCCTGAGGCGCAGCCGCGAGAAGTTCGGAGGCCGCTTCCCGCACCAGGAAGGCCGTCCCTATTGGCTATACGGGCTCGGCGTGTTCGTCCTGCTGTGGTTGATGTTCACCTGCTTCCATGTGATCGGGGCGCAGGAGAAGGGGGTCGTTACCCTGTTCGGCAAATACAGCCGGACCGTCGGTCCCGGGATCGCCATGACCCTGCCGCTGCCGATCGAGCGGCTGCAGAAGGTAGACGTCGGGCAGATCCGCCCGATCGACATCGGCTCCCCCGACGCCAGCCAGGAGAATCTCATCCTGTCGGGCGACCAGAATCTGATCGACGTCGCCTACACGGTCCGCTGGACCGTCCGGGACCCGCAATATTATCTGTTCCAGCTCGACGATCCGGAAGGGACCATCCGCGAGGTCGCGGAAAGCGCGATGCGCGCCGTTTTCGCCACCGTGTCGCTCGACGACGCGATCGGCGCCGGCCGCGACGACATCCAGCAGCGAAGCGCCCTGGTCATGCAGCAGATCCTCGACCGCTACGGCGCAGGCGTGCGCATCGAGGGCGTCGTGATCAAGCAGACGGATCCCCCCGCGGCGGTCAACAACGCCTTCAAGGAAGTGTCCGCCGCCCAGCAGGACGCCCAATCCTATATCAACCAGGCGAGGGCCTATGCCCAGCAGCAGACCGCCCGCGCACAGGGCGACGCGGCGTCCTTCGACAAGGTCTACGCCCAGTACAAGCTCGCCCCCGAAGTGACCCGCCGCCGAATGTATTACGAGACGATGGAGCGGGTCCTGTCGAAGATCGACAAGACCGTGATCGAGGCGCCCGGAGTGACTCCCTATCTGCCGCTGCCCCAGATCCAGCGCCAGGCGCAGGAAGGAACCGCGCGATGAGCCTGTCCTACCGCAACCCGCTGATCCTCGCGTTCATCGCGATCGCCCTGCTCGTCGTCGCCGGAAGCACCTTCGCCACCGTCCCCGAGACCAAGCAGGCGGTCGTCGTCCGGTTCGGCAATCCCGAGCGCGTGATCAACAAATATCGCCAGGGCGAGGAGTTCGGCGCCACCCGGGCGGGCCTCATCGCGCGCTGGCCCTTCATGGAGCAGATCGTCTGGATCGATAAGCGCATTCTGAGCGTCAAGATGGATCGCCAGCAGGTGCTCTCGACCGACCAGCTTCGGCTTCAGGTCGACGCCTACGCCCGCTACCGGATCGTCGATCCGCTGCGGATGTACGTCACCGCCAAGACCGAGCAGCGGGTCAGCGACCAGCTGAAGCCGATCCTCGGCTCGGCCATCCGCAACGAGCTCGGCAAGCGCGAGTTCGCCACCCTGCTCAGCCCGGAGCGGGGGCAGATGATGGACAACATCAAGCGCGCGCTCGACGGGGTCGCGCGCCAATATGGCGCCCAGATCGTCGACGTCAGGATCAAGCGGGCGGACCTGCCGGGCGGAAACACGCTCGAGGCGGCCTATGAGCGGATGCGCACCGCCCGCCAGCAGGAAGCCGGCGCGATCCGGGCCCAGGGCTACAAGCAGGCGCAGATCATCAGGGCCGAAGCCGACGCCGAAGCGGCGAGCACCTATGCCGAAGCCTATGGCAAGGATCCGGATTTCTACGCTTTCTACCGGGCGATGCAGAGCTACGAGACGACTTTCGCTCCGGGCGAGAACCAGGGCCGGTCGAGCATCATCCTGTCGCCGGACAATCAGTATCTGCAGGAGTTCAAGGGTAAGAACCGATAGGAAGGAACGGCTCGATCACGGTTCGATCGCTTCCCCGTCAAGGCCGGGCGCAAATCTCGGGGTCGATGCCTATTCAAATTCGGTTCAGCGGCACCAAATACAAGTGTAATCGATCAGGACAGCCCGGATCCGCCCGCCCGGGCCGAAGCAAATGAGGAGATTGCGATCGTGCGTTACGTCTACGGCATCTCGGCCGCCATCCTTCTGGGCGGAGCCGCCGCCACGCTGACGGTGGGCCCTGTCGGTGCCCAGACCGCCCAGAACGACCCCGGCACCATCGCCTCGGCCGCTCCCCGCGCCGGAGCGCCGATGAGCTTCGCCGACCTCGCCGCGCGGCTTCAGCCGGCGGTGGTCAACATCTCGACGAAACAGTCGATCCAGATCAGCCGAAGCCGCCAGGTCCCGCCCGGCTTCGAGGATTTCTTCCGCCAGTTCGGAGTGCCCGTCCCCGACAGCGGCGACGCCCCGATCACCCAGCGCGGAGGCTCGCTCGGCTCCGGCTTCCTGATCTCGGCCGACGGCTATGTCGTCACCAACAACCACGTCGTCTCGCCGGCGCGCACCGGTGCGACGGTCGAGCAGATCACCGTCACCCTTTCGGACCGCCGCGAGTTCGAGGCCGAACTGGTCGGCCGCGACACCGCCTCCGACCTCGCCCTGCTCAAGATCAAGGGCAACAATTTGCCCTTCGTCCGCTTCGGCGATTCGAAGCAGGTCCGGGTCGGCGACTGGGTGGTCGCGATCGGCAATCCGTTCAGCCTCGGCGGCACCGTCACCGCCGGCATCGTCTCGGCGCTCCACCGCAACATCGGCGCCGGAACCTACGACCGCTACATCCAGACCGACGCCTCGATCAACATGGGCAATTCGGGCGGGCCGATGTTCGACCTCAACGGCAACGTCATCGGCATCAACACCGCGCTGATCTCGCCGACCGGCGGCAATGTCGGCATCGGCTTCGCCATCCCGGCCGAGCAGGCTTTCCCGGTGATCGAATCGCTGCGCAAGGGCCAGCGCCCGCAGCGCGGCTATATCGGAGTGGGCCTGCAGACCCTGGACGAGGACATCGCTGCCTCGCTCGGGATCCCCAAGAACCAGGGCGAGCTGATCCGGAGCGTGACCGCCGGCGGCCCGGCCGCCCGCGCCGGAATCCAGCAGGGCGACGTCGTCGTCAGCGTCGGCGGACGCCCGGTGACGCCCGACGAATCGCTCGCCTATCTGGTCTCGCGCCAGCCGATCGGCTCGCGGGTGCCGATCGAGATCGTCCGCGACGGCCGGCGCCAGACCGTCAACGTCGCCATCGGCGAGCGTCCGACCGAGGAGGAGCTGGCCCGACTGAACGGCGGCGAGGCCGAGACCCCGGTCACCGAGCCGACCGAGTCCGAGCAGTCGAGCAGCCAGAAATCGGCGCGCGAGAGCCTGGGGGTCACGGTTCAGACCCTGACCCCGGACATCGCCCGCTCGCTGCGGCTTCGGGACGTCAATCTGAAAGGCGTCGTCATCGCCTCGGTCAATGCGGGCAGCGACGCCGCCGCCAAGGGGCTCCAGCCGGGCGACATCATCCTGTCGATCAATCAGCGCGCGACGCGCACTCCGGAGGAGGCCGCCGCCGCGGTCGCGGCCGCTCGCTCC
>DASQJV010000012.1:0-2081 GCA_035630855.1 Allosphingosinicella sp.
GCCGGACGCTCGCGTGGTGCTCGCCGGGCACTCGATGGGCGCGCATACTGCGACCGCATTCACTCTTCGCCGCCCCGTCGTCCGATTACGACGCCCATTCGATCGAGGTTCTCGAGGGGCTGGAGCCGGTCCGGCGGCGGCCGGGAATGTATATCGGCGGGGTCGACGAGCGGGCTCTCCACCATCTCGCCGCCGAGGTGCTCGACAATGCGATGGACGAGGCCGTCGCCGGCTTCGCCACGAGGATCGAGGTCACGCTGGAGGCGGTCGAGGGGACGGCCGGGCGGCTGACCGTCACCGACAACGGCCGCGGAATCCCGATCGACGAGCATCCGCGCTATCCCGGCAAGTCGGCGCTCGAGGTGATCCTCACCATGCTCCATTCGGGGGGTAAGTTCTCGAACAAGGCCTATGCGACCTCGGGCGGGCTCCACGGAGTCGGGGTCAGCGTCGTCAATGCCCTGTCGAGCGAGACGGTCGTCGAGGTCGCCCGCAACAAGGAGGTCTTCCGCCAGACCTTCGCGCGCGGCGAGCCGAGCTCGAAGCTGGAGCGGATCGGCGAGACCCCCAATAGGCGCGGGACCAGGATCGCCTTCGTTCCCGACACCGAGATCTTCGGGCCGGAGGCGCGCTTCAAGCCGGCCCGGCTCTACCGGCTCGCCCGCTCCAAGGCCTATCTGTTCGCCGGAGTGGAGATACGCTGGCGCTGCGACCCGTCGCTGATCTCCGACGAGACGCCCGCCGAGGCCGTGTTCCAATTCCCCGGGGGGCTCGCCGACCATCTCAGGGAGCAGATCGGCGAGCGCAATTGCGCCACCGCCGACTTCTTCACCGGCCGCCAGGACTTCCCGGGGGGGCTCGGGCTGGTCGAATGGGCGGTTGCCTGGCCTTTGTGGACCGAGGGCGGATCCTCTTATTATTGCAACACCATCCCGACCCCCGACGGCGGCACCCACGAGCAGGGGATCAGGGCGGCGCTCACCCGCGGCATCCGCGCCTTCGCCGAGCTCACCGGCCAGCAGAAGAAGGCCAAGGACATCCAGGCCGAGGACGTCGTCGGAGGCGCCGAGGTGATGCTCTCGGTCTTCATCCGCGACCCCCAGTTCCAGAGCCAGACCAAGGACCGGCTGACCAGCCCCGACGCCGCCCGGCTGGTCGAGGCGGCGGTTCGCGACCATTTCGACCATTATCTCGCCGACAATATGGAGCGCGGCCGGGCCCTGCTCGGCTTCGTCCTCGAGCGGATGGACGAGAGGCTGAAGCGGCGGGCGGAGCGCGAGATCAAGCGCAAGACCGCGACCTCGGGACGCAAGGTCAGGCTTCCCGGCAAGCTCACCGACTGCGCCAATGCCGACGATCCGGCGGGCACCGAATTGTTCATCGTCGAGGGCGACAGCGCCGGCGGCTCGGCCAAGCAGGCGCGCGACCGCAAGACCCAGGCGATCCTTCCCATCCGCGGCAAGATATTGAACGTCGCCTCGGCCAGCGCCGACAAGATCCGAGGCAATCAGGAGATAGCCGACCTCACTCTCGCTCTGGGCTGCGGGACCCGCGAGCGCTGCGACCCTTCGCAGCTGCGCTACGACCGGATCATCATCATGACCGACGCCGACGTCGACGGCGCCCATATCGCGACCCTGCTGATGACCTATTTCTTCACCGAGATGGGGCCGATCGTCGAGCAGGGCTGCCTCTATCTCGCCCAGCCGCCGCTCTACCGGCTGTCGGCGGGGCCGACCGTCGCCTACGCCCGCGACGAC
This sequence comes from Allosphingosinicella sp., assembly GCA_035630855.1. GTDB lineage: Bacteria > Pseudomonadota > Alphaproteobacteria > Sphingomonadales > Sphingomonadaceae > Allosphingosinicella. The sequence continues at coordinate 1,761 of DASQJV010000012.1, forward strand.
GCCCATCGCGGCGAGATCGAGGCCGGACTGTTCGCGGGCAAGAAGGTCGAGGTCAGCCGGTTCAAGGGCCTCGGCGAGATGAACCCGCAGCAGCTGCGCGAGACGACGATGGATCCCAGGTCGCGTTCGCTGATCCGGGTCGTCCTCCCGGAAGGCTATCAGGACCAGCACCGGGTCCGCGACCTGGTCGACCGGCTGATGGGCCGCAATCCCGAGCATCGCTATGCCTTCATCCAGCGCCATGCCGCGGAGGTGGACGAGGAGGCGATCGACGCCTGATCGCATGAAGGGGGTTTGGAGCATGAAGACGTTGCGCCGTTT
>DASQJV010000013.1:0-2081 GCA_035630855.1 Allosphingosinicella sp.
GCAGCCGCTCGGCCATGTCGGGATCGACATTGCCGGTCGGCTCGTCGGCGACGAGCACCTCCGGGCGGCCGATCACCGCGCGGGCGATGGCAATGCGCTGCTGCTCGCCGCCCGAAAGCGTCGGCGGCTTGGCCTTGCCGCGGTCCGTCAGCCCCACCCAGGCGAGCATCTCGCGCACCGGCGCTTCGATGTCGCTCTCGTGGACGCCGGCGACGCGCAAGGGGAGCGCGATATTGTCGTAAGCGGAGAGATGCGGGACCAGACGGAAATCCTGGAAGACCACGCCGATCCGGCGGCGGAAGCCGGGCAGGCGCTTGCGCGGCATGGTGACGATGTCCTCGCCGAACAATTTGATCAGGCCTCGGCTCGGACGCTGGGCGAGGTAGAGCAGTTTTAGGAGCGAGGTCTTGCCCGCCCCCGACGGGCCGGTGAGGAAGTAGAAGCCGCCGTGCCTCAGCGAGAAGCTGAGGTCCGAGAGCGTCTCCGCTCCCGTCCCATAGCGCAGCCCGACATTGTCGAACTGGACGATGGCACCGCTGCTGCTCAGAACCCGCCTCCGCTCGGGGTCGCACCCCGCCTCTTCAATGGCATGCGCCGCGCCGGGCCGTAAACCACTCAATCGGCGCTCCCGTCATCCCGGGCTCGACCCGGGATCCATGAACACCGCCGCGATGGGGTTTCGTGCCGCCGTGTTCGTGGATTCCGGCTTTCGCCGGAATGACTTGCATGGCGCGGCGCGCCGTGCTTGGATTCGCGGCGAGCACCAGCCTTTGGGGCCTCCCGTAACCATGATCCTGAGCTGTCCCGCCTGTAAGACGCGCTACGTGGTACCGGACAGCGCGGTCGGCCCCTCCGGCCGCCAGGTGCGCTGCGCTTCCTGCCGGCACAGCTGGCTCCAGCCGCCGCCCCAGCCCCGGGCCTCGGCCGAGTGGCAGGCGCCCCCGGCGTCGCCTCCGGCGCCGCCGCCGCCGCTGCGCGAACCGGCGCCGGTTCGCCCGGCCGCCTCGGTGCTCGGCCCGCCGCCGCCCGCCGAGCCGGAAGATTACGACGCCTTCGCCCACGAGCCGCCTTTCCGCCCGCGCCGCAATCCGGCGCGGATGTGGACGATCATCGCCATCGTCGCCGGCGCCCTGATGCTCGCCGCGACCGCGGCGGTCCTGTCGTTCGGACTGCCCAGGCTGGGCGTCGACTTCGCCCTTCCGGGCCGGGGCTCGACCCCGCTGAAGCTGGAATATTCGGCCAAGAACCACACCCTGGCGAGCGGCAACACACTGCTCACCGTCACCGGCCGGATCATCAACCCGACCCGGTCGGTGCAGCGCGTGCCCCAGCTTCGCGCGGAGATCCGCGATCCCTCGGGCAAGACCGTCTACAGCTGGCCGATCTCGCCGCCGGTATCGGAGCTCCAGCCGGGCCAGAGCTCGACCATCAACGACGCCCAGACGGACGTCCCCACCGGCGAGGGCCGCAAGCTGCACGTCGCCTTCCCCTCCGCGGGCTGAGCCGGCATGCGAATCGGGCTTCTGACCGGAGGCGGCGACGTTCCGGGCCTCAATCCCTGCATCCGCTCGGTCACCCTCTCCGCCGACGCGCTCGGCTGGGAGGTGACCGGCTTCCGGCGCGGCTGGGAGGGGGTCCTCGCCATCGACCCGGGCGACCCGGCCAGCGTCGCCGCCAACAGCCTTGCACTGACCCGAGAGGGCGTGCGCGGCATCGACCGGATGGGCGGGACCATCCTCCACACCTCGCGCACCGACCCGCGCACCCTCGCCCAGGGCGACCAGACCAGGCGCGTCGTCGAGACCCTGGAGAAGCTCGGGATCGACGCGATGATCACCCTGGGCGGCGACGGCACCCTGCGCTTCTCCGCGCATCTCGCCGGCCAGGGCGTCAAGGTCGTCTCGATCCCCAAGACGATGGACAACGACGTCTTCGGAACCGACTATTGCATCGGTTTCTCGACCGCGGTCAGCCGCTCGGTCGAGGCGATCAACGCCCTGAGGACGACGGTCGAGAGCCACGAGCGGATCGGAGTGGTCGAGCTGTTCGGGCGAGCCGGAGCGCCAGGCCCCAAATTACCG
>DASQJV010000014.1:0-12705 GCA_035630855.1 Allosphingosinicella sp.
ACCGCGCCTATCTCGACGCCGTCTCACTGATCAACGAGCATAAATATGAGGCGGCCATCGAGGCCCTGACCGCCGCCCGGGCGACCTTCGGGCCGCATCCCGACGTGCTCACCTATCTCGGCTTCGCCAACCGCAAGCTCGGCCGCCACGGAGCCGCCGAAGCCTATTACCGGGCGGCTTTGGCCGCCGCTCCGGGGCATCGCGGCGCCACCGAATATTATGGCGAGCTGATGGTCGAGCGCGGCGACCTCGAAGGGGCGGAGCTCATGCTCGCGAAGCTCGAGGCCGGCTGCGATTTCGGCTGCGCCGAGGCCGACGAGCTCAGGCGATGGATCCAGGCCGCGCGCTCGCGCGACTCCTGAACGCCCTCCCCCTCCTCCTCCTGCTCGGAGCGGCCGCGGACGGCTCCCGGGTTCCGATCCGCGAGGCACGGTGGCTGGCGCCGGGCGCGTTCTATCAAGGCCTTAGCCGAGAACCTTCAGAATGTTTCGCGCGACCGGCCGACCCAGCCGAGCGGCGCCGGGCCGAGATCGGGCGGATCGCCTTCCGGGCGCCCCTGCTGCTCGGCGGCCAGGCGGCCCGGGCCGGGCTCAGCTGCGCCGGCTGCCACCGCAACGGGCGCGGCAATGCCGATTTCGTCTTCCCCGGCCTGTCCGGCCCGCCCGGGACGGCCGACATCACCGCCTCGCTGATGAGCAGCCATCGCGGCGACGGCCGCTTCAATCCGAAGCCGATACCCGATTTGAGCGGGCCGCGCGACGCCCTGAAGGTCCCGCAGGGGCGCCGGGAGCGCGCCTTGGAGACCTTCATCCGGGGCCTGGTCGCCGAGGAGTTCGACGGCCCGGAGCCGACTCCGGAGGTGATCGACGGCCTCGCCGCTTATGTGCGGGCGCTTCGGCCCGAGGCCTGCCGCCGCTCCGACCGGCCGATCACCCTCGCCTCGCGCCTGGCCCTGGCCGGCGAAGCGGCCGCTCTCGCCGCCGCCGAGCGAGGGGAGACCCGCCGGCTGCTGCTCGCCGCGGCCCGCTCGCAGCTGGGAGCGGTGGACGAGCGCTTCACGCTTCCGGGCGGCGAGCCGGCGCGGGCGATCCTCCGCTCGGCCGACGCCGAGCTGCGGGCGCTCCGGTCCGGCAAGACCGACATGACCGACTGGCGCCGCCGCTGGCCGGGCTGGAGGCGCGCCCTGCTCCGGCTGGAGGGGAAATCGCTGTTCGACCCGGATCGGCTCAAGGCTGCCCTGGCGGCCGCGGATCGGTCGTAAGGCCGCTCCCCGGCGGAGGCCGGCCCAGTGGCGCGGACGGAGCGGCTGGATCCCGGCCTCCGCCGGGAAACAGGCCGAACCTACTCCTTGACCCGCATCCACGGGAGGTTGCCGCCGAACAGCAAAGGCACAGTCGCTTCGGTCGCGGCCGGAGCCTTGGGAAAGCGCATCGAGCGGATGAGCGCGACCGTCCGGCCGACCACCGCCGCGGTGCTGCTGCCGTCGGCGCGGGCGAGTCGGTCGACGAGGCGGTCGACCCGCGACACCTCGCCCGAGGGTTCGATCGCCAGCCTCAGCACCACCGGGCCGTGATGGAGCACCTGGGTCCGCTGGACCTCGTCGAGCAGCGGCCCGAGGCGCTCGTAGACCGCTCCGGCGACGGCGACGCCGTCGAGCGGGCCGTCGGCGAAGGGCCCGCTCTCGCTGATATGGCCGTGGAGGACGAGCCGGCCCTCGACCGGGTTCATCGAGCCTTCGACGCGCTGGACTCCGTGGGTCATCCGGTCGTCGAACAGGGTCAGCCGGTTGAACCTGGGCTCGATCAGGTCGAGCAGGCCCGAGCCGGCCGAGGCCCGGCCCATATTGTCGCGGAACAGGTCGCCCTCCTTGAGGACGATGGTCTCGCCGCCCGTCGTCTTCCGCTCGTCCCAGGTCAGCGAATAGACGAAGCCGAAGCGGCCGTTGGTCGAATCGTTGTGGAGCCTCTGCTCGCAGCCGTCGACATAGAGGCTGAGATAGGGCCAGGTGACGTGGCCCAGGCCGAGCATATATTGCGCCCAGATGGTGAGCGACTGGACGAAGCGCTCGACCAAAGCGCGCTCGATCAATTTCTCCGGCCGGGTCCTCAGATAGGTGTAGAGGCCGGGCACGTGCCAGTAGTTCCAGACCTGGTGGTGGTCGGTGTGGCGGTGGGGCTCGGCGAAATGGCCGTTGATCTGGCGCCGCATCGACACCGCGTCGGCGCGCGGAAGGAAGTCGTCGAGGATCAGGAACGGGGCGGAGAAGGTGGTGGGCGCCTCCTCGCCCCCGGCCTCGTTGGTTTCGATCAGGTCGGATTGTGACGTCATGACGCCCCCAGTAGAACCACGGTGCTTCCAGTGATAAGCTGTTGAGGCGACTTCACAAGGCGCAAGGACATTATGCGCCGAGCGGCGCGTTCAGCCGCCGACAAAGGGAGAGCCGAATGAAGAAACTGATCCTGGTGAGCGCGGCCGGGCTCCTGCTCGCCACCGCCAACACGCCGCCCTCGACTAGCGTCGACGTCGGGCACGGCGGCGAGCTGGATTCGGTGGTCGCCGCCGAAACCCCCAAAGGGGATTATCATCCCGCCGCGAAGCCGGCCAAGCCCGCAAAGGTCGCCGTGGCGCCCGAGGCCGCCGCCTATCCGCCTTGCTCGGCGACGGTGCGGGACCGCTGCGTCCAGGGCGGCTCGGGTCATGCCCGGGCGACTCACGCCCGCCGGATCCAGCTGGCGATGAGGGCCGGCGAGCGCGGCTAGGCTTCGCGCCCGTACCATTCGTCGAGGCGCATCAGCTGGTCGTAGTCCCCGTAGGGGGCGTGTTCGGGATGGAGCTTGGCGGTGAACGGCTCGTCGCCGGTCAGCCAGCGCGCCGCGGCGGCGAGGAAGTTGCGGGCGGCCATGGTCGTGAACTCGGCCGAGTCGATGCCGTGGCGGCCGCCGATCGGGCTCGCGACATGGCCCAGCCTTCCCGCCTTGCGGGCCAACGACCAATATTCGAAGCAGGCGGGAACGCCCTCGATGCCCTCGAAGCCGCCGCGCTCGGCGATGAGTCCGAGCAGGCCGAGCTGCATCGAATAACCCTCGGCGACCGCCTTGGCGCCCGGCGGAGTCCCGGTCTTGTAGTCGACGATGGCGAGGCTTCCGTCGGCGAAGCGGTCGATCCGGTCGGCCTCGCCGTAGAGCGAGATCCCGTCCGTCTCGCATTTGCCCTTGGCCTCGGCGGCGATAGGGCGGCGGCCGGCGGCGAGGTTGCGGGCCATCTCGCCGGCGATCCAGTCGATCGCCTCGAGCAGTCGCGGCTGCCATAAAGCCCGCATCAGCGGGTGGGCGGCCGATTCGCCGAGAAGGGCCTCGGCGCGGGGGCGGAGCCGGGACGGCTCGCAATCGTCCTCCTTCATCCAGGCCTCGAGCACCTTGTGGACGGCGATCCCGCGCCATGCCGCGCTGGGATCGGCGTCGATCGCGTCGAGCGGCGCGAAAGCCAGCATCTTGCGGGCGTAGAAAGCGAAGGGATCGGCCTTGAGCCGGTCGACGTCGGTGACCGCGATATGCCGGGGCCGGAGCTCGGCGGCAGGGCTCGGCGCCGGGCGCTCGGCGGGCCGGAAGCCGTCGGGGCGGTCGAGCGCCTGAGCCCAGCGGCGGTGCCGGGGCGAGCGGGTGACCCCCGCCGTCATCGCCTCCAGCCTCAGCCAGAAGCGCGAGGCGATGGCCGGCGAGCGGGCGTCGCGGCGGGCGCGGGTGACCAGCACCTCGCGGCCGCCGAGCGCGCTGGCGAAATCATGGGCGGCGAGGCCGATCCGGCGCTCGAGGCTGGGCAGGCCGAGCTCGCGGCGGACCCGCGGCGCGAGCCAGGGATCGGGAGTCGGCAATTGCGGCCAGGCGCCCTCGTTGAGCCCGCCGAGGACGACCAGGTCGGCCGACTGCAGCCGCGCCTCGATCAGGCCCCATATGAAGATCCGCGGATGCTGGCCGTAAGGCGGCCGGACCGCGACTCCGGCGAGGAGCTGCTCGAGCAGGGCGGGAAGGCTCGCCGGCGACAGCCGCTCCGGCCCGTGCGCCGAGGCCGGCTCGGCGGCTTCGAGGAGCTCGGCTGCGGCGCGGCCGGCCGGGCCGGCCCAGGCCTGGTCGCCGCTCAGCCCGGAAGCCGATTCGCGGAGCAGGCCCAGAAGCGAGGCGAGCGAGGCGCGTTCGGCCCGGAAGCCGCGCTCCAGCGCCCTGAGGCGCGGCGCGACCTCGCTCCACCAGGACGCGGCCCGCTCGCGCCGATCGGAATCGCGGCCGCTGCGGTCTGACAGATGCTCGGAAATTCCGTCCAGCCCGGCGGGCGGCCTCGGCCCGCGAAGCGCCAGGTCGAGGGCTCGGGCGCCTTCGAGCCAGTCGAGCCTCCCCTCCCCCTTCATGACCAGCGGATGCTTGAGCAGGGCGAGCAGCGGCACCGGAGCGAATTGCTCGGCGGCGGCGGTGGCGAGGGCGAGGAGCAGGGTGCCGGGGGCGAGCTGGGAGAGCGGACGGCCGGCGCTGTCGTCGGCCTCGACTCCCCAGCGTCGCAAGTGGGTCGAGACCCGCCTTGCAAGCCCCCGGTCGGGGGTTACCAGGGCGGCGGTCCGGCCCGGGACCTCCAGCGCCTCGCGAAGGGCGATTGCGATGGTCTGGGCTTCCTCGGCGGGATCGGCGAGCTCGATCGCCCGCACTCCGGTGAGGCGCCGCTCGGCGGGCGGCAATTCCTGCCAGAGGTCGGTGAAGGCGGCGGGCTTCATCGCGTTGGCGATCGCCCGGCTTCGGACCGCGGGGGCATCGCGTCCGCCGCCCCAGCGCCAGCGCTCGACCTCGCCGCGGCCGACGCCCATCCGGTCGAGCAGTAGCTTGAGGTGGAATTGGGGGTGGGTCTCGATCGAGCGCAAGCGGAAACCGGTTTCCTCGTCGGGCTCGTGGGGGCCGAGCGCCTCCCATTCCTCTTTGCTCATGCCGGTGTCGAGGCCGGGGAAGACGACGAGGCCGTTCCCAAGGCGGGAAACGGTTCGGAGCAGCCTGGCGATGGCGGGCGCGGAGCTGGTGATTCCGGCGGCGGCGACGAAGCCCGGCGGCGGCGACCTTCGCCAGCGCTCGGCGACGGCGGCGAGGAGCCGGTTGCGGCGGTCGGCGAGATCGATCCTGCCGCGCTCGTCGAGCAGCCGGGGCCATCGGTCCAATATTATGCCCAGCCGATCCAGCGACGCCTGCCAGTGGAGCGAGAGGTCGGGCAGATCCAGGGCGAAATCGCGGAGGCGGGCCGGATCCACTCCCTCGACGAGCAACTGGTCGAGGGTCCGGGCGAGGTCCTCGGCGAGGCGCAGCGCCTCCGCCGAATCCACCCCGGCGACATGGCTCTGGACGAGGCGGGCGAGGAGGAACAGGCGCTCGAGCGGCTCGATCGCGGGAGCAAGCCCCTCCCCTTCGCCGAGCGGCTCGAGCGCTCCGCCGATCCGCTCGTCCAGCTCCGGGTCGCCGACCGGGACCAGCCGGGGCAGCAGCAGGCCGCCGCCGGAGCGCCGGACGAAGGCCTCGGCGATCGCCCGGGCGGCGCGGTTGTTGGGGACGAGGACGATGCCCTGGGCGAGCCCCATGTCGCCGAGCCCGAAGCGGGCGACCAGCCCGGCCGCCAGCGCGTCGGCGAAGGCGCGGTGCGGCGGGATGGTGAAGACCTTGGGATGGACGGACGGCACGCGAGGGAGGTTAGCGGCGGCTTCAGGAGAGCCCAAGCACTTCCTCGGTCTTGCGGATGTTGGCCGGCGCTCCGACGTCGAACCACAGCCCCTCGTGGACGGCGCCGAACAGCCGGCCTTTCGCGATCGCGCGGTCCCACAATATGTTGGTCGAGAAGGGCCCCTCGGGCATCTCGCCTTCGAGCAGGCGCTTCGACACCATCTGGACTCCGGTATAGACGAACGGGGCGACCGCGGTCGGCTTGCGCCGCTTGAGGACCCCGCCCGAGCTCATGTGGAAATCGCCCTGGCCCTTGTGGCAATGCGCGCGGGCGAGCGGGACGAGGAGCAGGAGCGCGTCCATCCGGGCCTCGTCCCAGCTGCTCGCGAGCAGGCGCAGCGAGTCTACGGGACCGTCGACCCAGAGATTGTCGGAATTGACGACCAGGAAGGGGTCCGAGTCGATCAGCGGCAGCGCCCTGACCAGTCCGCCGCCGGTCTCGAGCAATTGTTCGCGCTCATCGGAGACAATCACTTCAAGGTCTTGCACGCGGTTCTTGAGATGGGCTTCGAGGGCGTCGGCGAGATAATGGACGTTGACCACCACCTTCGCGACCCCGGCGGCCCGAAGCCGGTCGAGGCAATGGTCGAGGAGCGGCTTGCCGGCCACCTCGACCAGGGGCTTGGGACGGGTCGCGGTGAGCGGCCGCATGCGCTTGCCGAGGCCGGCGGCGAGGACCATGGCCGTCTTCGGGACGTCCCCGGCCGGCACCGGGCGAAGGGCCAGAGGCCGGCGCTGGCGGTTCATGCCGCGGCGGCCTCCGACCAGGCCGGCGCGCGCTTGTCGGCGGGCACCCAGGCATCGAACCAGGCCCGGACCGGGCCGAGGGCGGGATGGGCGAGGTTGCGCTCGAGATAGCGCCAGACGCGCGGCTGCAGGGACAGATAATGGTCCTTGCCGTCGCGCTTCCAGAGCCGGGTGAAGATGCCGAGGATCTTGGTGTTCCGCTGGGCGCCGAGGATCTCGTAATGGGCCCGGAAACGCTCGCGGTCGGCGACGTTGGCCGCCGCGCAGTAACGCTCGATCATCGCCTCCTCGAGCTCCGGCGCGACGTCATAGCGTCCGCTTCCCTGAAGCAGGGACTCGAGGTCGTAGGCGGGATGGCCGGCGAGGGCATCCTGGAAGTCGAGAAGGCCGAGCTCCGAGCGCCCGGGCAGGACCATCAGATTGTCGGCATGATAGTCGCGAAGCACCATCACCGGATTGCGGTCGACGACGTCGAGCACCTCGCCCCAGACCTCCCGCCAGGCCTCCATGTAGGAAGCCTCGTCCGCCTCGAGGCCGAGCGCCGGCGCATACCAATGGGGAAAGAGCAGCACCTCGCGGCTCATCGCCTCCTCGTCGTAGGGCGGGAGGTCGGCGGGCGCCGGCTGGCCGGCGAGGCGGGCGAGAATGTCGACGGCCGATTCGTAGACGGCGCGCTCCCGTCCGGGCTCGCGCTCGATCAGCGGGCCGGCCCGGTCGTCGCCGAAATCCTCGAGGAGGAGCAGGCCCTTCTCGCGGTCGACGGCGAGCGGGCGCGGCGGCAGGAAGCCGCGGTCGAGAAGATGGCCGGCGACGGTGAGGAACGGGCCGATATCCTCATGCTCGGGCGGAGCGTCCATCAGGACCGCCGTCTCTCCGCCGGGGCGGTGGACCCTGAAATAGCGCCGAAAGCTGGCATCCCCCGCCAGGGGCCGGACCTCGGCGCCGCCCCAGCCGTGACTCGCCAGGAAATCGGTCGCCGCTTCGGGGGGAATCATCGGGGCGGCCATCGCGCCTCCCAAGCGTCGGGCACCTCCGCTGTCAAGGCGCGGGCGCCCTCCCCTTCCCTCAGCAGGGTGAGGCGAAGCGAATGCGGCCACAGATCGCCGCCCATCCGCTCCGGCCATTCGACGATCAGAGCCCCGTCCTGGAGCCCCTCGTCCAGCGCCAGCTCGCTTATCTCCGCCGGATCCTCGATCCTGTAGAGGTCGACGTGCCAGGCCGGGACCCGGAGCCCGTCATAAGGGATGACGATCGGAAAGGTCGGGCTGGCGACGTCGCCGTCGTGGCCGAGGCCGGCGAGGATTCCGCGGGCGAGAGTCGTCTTGCCGGCACCGAGCTCGCCGAACAGGGCGACGACGTCGCCGGCGCGGAGCAGCGCCGCGAGCCGGCGCCCGAAGGCTTCGGTCTCTTCGGGGGAGGCCAAGGTCACCGGCAAAAGCATGGACATTCAGCTTGCGCCTGTATCTCCTCTCCCGCTTCTCGCGGGAGAGGGGGGACCCACCGCGCAGCGGTGGGGGGTGAGGGTCTTGCCGAGTCCGGTGTACAGACCCTCACCTCCCAAGCTTCGCTTGGGCCCCTCCTCTCCCGTAAGGACGGGAGAGGGATAGTTGGGCTGAGACGGCCAGGCCCCCTCATCCCTTCTTCCGAGGCAGGGTGAGGGTGACGGTGGTGCCTTCGCCGGGCTCCGAATGAAGCTCGATCGTCCCGCCATGGGCCTCGACGAATTGCTTGGCGAGCGGAAGGCCGAGGCCGAGGGCCGCATTGTCGGCGCCGCGCGGCTCGGCGGTCCGCGAGAAACGGTCGAAGACTCGGGCCTGATCGGCCGGAGCGATTCCCCGCCCGTTGTCGGAGACGGTGATCGCCGCCGACTTGCGGTTGCCGGCGGCGTGGAGGAGCACCCTCCCGCCTTCGCCGGTGTAAGCGAAGGCATTCTTGAGGACGTTGTCGAGCGACTGGCGGAGGCGCGCCCGGTCGCCCGCGATCGAGCCGGCGCCGGCCTCGATCTCGACCGCGAAATCGATGCCCTTCTTCGCCGCCTGGTCGCGGAACGCCTCGGCCGCCTCGGCGCAGAGCCTGGCGAGGTCGACCTTGTCCTCGGCGAGGAGGAGGCTGCCGCTGTCGCTCTGGGTCAGGTCGAGCACGTCGTCGATCAGGGCGCCGAGGCGCGCGACCGAGTCGAGGATCGCCGTCACATATTCGCCGGCGGTCGGCGCGAGCTCGCCGGCATAGCCCCCGGCGAGCAGCTCCGCGAAGCCGCCGATCGAGGTCAGCGGGGTGCGAAGCTCGTAGCTCATGTTGGAGACGAAGGCGGTCTTCAGGCGGTCGGCCTCCTCGAGCGCCTGGGTCCGCTCCCTCAGCGCCGCCTCCACGGTCCGGCTCGCGGTGACGTCGAGCATGGTGAAGAGGGCGTTGCCGTCGGGGAGCGGGACGGCGGCGAACTCGAACTCGCGCCCGTCGGTGAAGGCGACCCGGCCGGTGCGCTGCTTGCGCTCGACCGTCGCGCTCCGGACCAGCTCGCGGACCAGAGCGGCATGGCTCGGATTCCTCAGCTTCCGGCCGATATGGACGGTGAGCGCGTCGATCCGCGGGTTGCCGGCGAGCTGCTCCTCGTCGAACTCCCAGATCTCGCGGAAGCGGTTGTTCCAGAGGTGGAGCCGGCCGTCCGAGGCGAAGACCCCCACCGCCTCGAACAGATTGTCGAAGGTCGCGGTGCGCACCCGGAGAAGGGTGTCGCGCGCCGAGGCGAGGCGGAGCTGCTCGGTGCGGTCCTCGAAGATCAGGAGCAGCCCGCCGTCCGGGAGCGGCTGGGCGACGACCCTGAGGTGGCGGCCGCCGGGCAGCAGCCAGTCCTCCTCCTCGGCCGCGAGCCCGCCGGTGAACCAGCGGTCGTGCTCCTTCTTCCATTCCGGATAGTCGCGGACCTCGGGCAGATGGCCGGTCTCGCGCATCGCGTCGAGCAATCGGTTGAACTCGGGCCCGTCGGCGAGGAAGTCCGGCCTCAGGGCGAACAGTCGGACGAACGGCTGGTTGGAGAAGATCAGGCCGCGGTCGCGCGCGAACTGGGCGACCCCGGCGGAAAGCCGGTCGAGCATGTCGCGCTGAGCGTGGACGAAGCGGGCGAGCTCGGAGCGCGCCTGCTCGCGGTCCTCGACGTCGATCGCATAGCCGGCGACCCCCGCCTCCCCGAGCGGTACCTCGACCACCCGCATCATCCGGCGCTCGCCGCCCACCGTCGCGGGGACGTTACGGGCGTGGGGCTGGCCGCTCTGGCGGACGGCGGCGGCTTCGGCGATCGCTCCGGCCTCGCCGTCGTCTACCAGCTCGAGCCCGCCTTCGACGACAGCCCGGCCGTCCTCGGCCTCGACCGCGGCGACATAGGCGCTGTTGACCATGGCGAGGCGAAGGTCGGGGCCGCGGTGCCAGATCGGGAAAGGCGCCGCCTCTATCAGCCCCGAAAGCGCGTCCAGGGCTCCGGCCAGCTTCTCGGTCCGCTCGCGCAGCGCCGCCATCTCCTCCTCGCTCTGCGTCGCATCGGTCAGCCAGAGGAGGACCGTTCCGGGCGGATAGGAAGGCGGCGCCGGGCCGCCGCGGATTCGGTAGACCCGGGAGGATCCCGCCGGCCGGAGCGAGAGGACGAAGCCGCCCGCCGCCGCGGCCGCCGCGGCGACCCGGCCGAGCAGCTCCTTCCGGTCCTCCTCGGCGAAGGCCCCGGCGAGATCCTCCAGGCGAAGCGGACCTTCGCTCAGGCCGAGCGCGAGCGCGGCCCGGCCGGCCTCCTCCAGGCCGCCGTCGCGGCGGACGACGAGCGGGATCGCCGGCGACGCCGCGAGCAGGGCCTCGTGGTGGCGGGTGGCCTCGATCCGCCCGGCGGCGTCGCGTCCTCGCCCGAGGCCCCGAATCGTCGCCCAGACCGCCAGCGCCAGCCATGCGCCGAGGACGAGCGCGATCGCGGCAACCGACAGGGGGGAGAGGCCGAGCATGAAGAGCCTCTCTAACCGCGCTCCCAAGGCTCCGGAAGGGCGCTCGAACGAAAGGAGGCGCGGAACCCGCCGGTCCCGCGCCTCAGTTCGGGCAGAGAGCCCGCTTCGGCCAGGCCTACATCTTCACCCGGGCGCCGAAGAAGAAGAAGCGGCCCACCGAGCTCACCGGATAGGTGTTGGCGCCGATGTCCGGCCGCTGGCCGAACACGTTGTTGACTCCGCCGTAGAATTGGAAGCGCTCGGTGACGTCGACGCTGCCGTAGATGTCGTGCACCCAGCGCGCCTTGTAGAAAGCGTATTCCGGAGCGACCAGATCCGGGTTGCTCTCCATCTCCTGGTTGCTGAAGCGAAGGGTGTTGTCGAACCAGGAGAGGCCGTAGTTGAGCGTGTAAGGGCCCTTGTTCCAGGTCAGGTCGAGATTGGCATGATATTTGGGCGCGTTAGCCTCTCCCCGGCTATTGGTCACCGGAGCGCCGGGAGTCCCGATGAATTCCAGCTTGTCGAGATAATTGCCGACCAGGCTCAGGTTGAAATTGCCCAGCCTGCTGGTGCGGAGCCGGTAGTTGATGTTGACGTCGAGGCCCGCCGTCGCGAACTGGGCGACGTTCTGCGGGGCGACCGTGAAGCCGGTGATGAGGCCGGCATTGGGGCCCCCGTTCTGGCGCTCGATCGCGTCGCAGAACGGGTTGTTCAGGTCCGGCTGGTCGACGCAGAGCTCGGCCAGCTGCTCGACCTCGACGAAGCTGACGGCATTCTCGAGCCGGATATCGTACCAGTCGAAGCGCATCGTCAGTCCCGAGACGAACCGGGGCTGGAGGATCACTCCGGCGGTCCAGGTTTTCGCGGTTTCCTCGGTCAGGTTGGGATTGCCGCCCTGGAAGCCGGGGATGTTGACCGAGCGCGGATCCCGGAAGTCGGCCGGATCGGCCACGCCCAGGCTGGTCAGCAGCGCCGTGCAATTGGCGGCGCGGCTGGCGGTGCCGTTCTGGATCTGGTTGTTGTTGCACGGATCGGTGATGAACTCGAAGGTCTGCGAGAGGCCGCCGAACAGCTCGCCGATGTTCGGCGCCCGGACCGCGCGCGAATAGGTGCCGTTGAAGGTGACGTCGCGGACCGGCGCCCAGGTGCCGTCCACCTTCCAGGTGGTGGTGCCTCCGATCGTCGAATAATCGGAGAAGCGGACGGCGCCGCCGACCTCGAGGCGGTGGGCGAAAGCGGTGTCGCGCAGGATCGGAACCCGAAGCTCGCCGAACACCTCCTTGACGTTGAACTTGCCGATGTCCTCGGCGAGCGCGTTGGTGAAGGTGAGACCCGCCGCGGCGATCGGGTCGGGGGTGAACCGGCTCTTCTCGCTGCGATATTCGGCGCCGAGGGCGAAGCCGACGTCGCCGCCCGGAAGGGTGAAGAGGCTGCCCATGTCGCCCGAGAGGACGGCGCTGACCACGTTCTGCTCGACCGACGAGCGGTCGAGCGTGTCGACCAGGATGAAGTCGAGCGCTTCCTGGCTGTTGCGGTTCTCGCCGAACAGGTTGATCGGGATGCACTGGCCCGGCTGGAAGGTCGTCGCCGGGAAGACCTCGCGAGTGTAGTTGTAGGGCTGGTCGGGGACCGCCGTCGGATCGAGGTTGACCCGGCAGGTCGGCTGACCGTTCGGCCCGGTGACGACGTCGATCGCGGCGTAGAAGCGGTCGTCGTAGACGTCGCCGATATAGTGGTTCCGGATCTTCGATTTGCCGTAGACGTAGGAGACCTCGTAATTGAGGTCCTTGCCGATGTCGCCGCGGACTCCGACCACGCCGCGCCAGGTCTCGCGCTTGATCCGCTCGCCGCGCTGGCCGAGGTCGAAATTGTCGCGGTTGATGAGCAGTCCGCCATTCTCGTCGACGGTCTCCTGGAGAGCCGCCGGAATGAACGGATTCTCGGGCGTGATCAGAAGGTAATAGTCGAAGCTGGGCTGGCCCAGCGAGTAGGATTCGATGTTCGCATATTTGGCTTCGGCGAACAGGGTGATCGCCTTGGTGATGTCGACATGGCCGATGGCGTTGACGACATGGCGCTCGACCTGCGGGAGAAGGTCGTTGCCGTAGTCCGACACGAGCGTGGCGTTTCCGCCCTGCTGGTAGAAATCGGGAACGAAGCTGCCCGGATCGAACGCCACCAGATTGCCGCTGCCGTCGACGAAATAATCGGGGAAGCCGTCGAAATCGAGATCGATCCCGCCTTCGCGGTTGGTG
>DASQJV010000015.1:0-3953 GCA_035630855.1 Allosphingosinicella sp.
CGCTGCTCGTCGTCATGGCGAGCACCAAGGTGATCGCCGACAATTTCTTCCAGCCGCGGCCGTTCGTCCACGCCCAGCAGGCTTGGCATCTCGAGGACGGCCGGCTGGTCGAGACGGAAAGGCTCGCCTACCGCCAGCCGCTGAACGGCGGAGTCCGCAACCGCACCCTGGCCGTCCAGCGCGGCGAGCTCGAGCGGAACGACCTCGGCTCCTTCCCGAGCGACCACGCCGGCTTCTTCCTCGCACTGTCGCTCGGCATCTTCCTCGCCTCTCGGCGGGCCGGGGCCATCGCCCTCGCCTGGACGGGGATCGCCATCCTCCTGCCCCGGATCGTCACCGGAATGCATTCCCCGCTCGACATCGCCGCCGGCGCCGGGATCGGGGCGGCGGTGCTCCTTTCCATCCAGCTCGTCGCCCGCCGGACCAGCCGCTGGGCGCTCGAGCCGCTCGCCGGCTGGACCCTCAGGCACGAGGCGCTGGCGGCCGCCCTGCTCTTCTTCGTCGCCTTCGAGTCGACCAACGTCCTCACCAACGTCCGCGATCTCGCCGGGACCGGCGAGGAGATCGTCGAACATGTCGCCGGGAGCTGAGACGATGCGCGGGCTCACCCTGCTCGCTCTGGCGCTGGCCCTGGTCGGCTGCGGCAAGCTCGACCAGGAGGCGATGGTGCTGACCGTCGAGCCCGGCTGGACCGCCGAGCTGGCGGCGAGCGAGAAGGACGGCTTCGCCTCTCCCGACGGCCTGCTCTGGGACGGCGGAACGCTCTACGTCGCCGACGAGGGCGGCTCGGCGGTCAGGGCCTGGCGGCCGGGAACGAGGCCGGCGGTCCTCGCCGACTCCCGCGCCGGCCTCGCCTCGCCCGAGGATCTGGTTCGCGACTCCGCCGGCAACACCTATTTCACCGACGACACCCGCGGCGGCCTGTGGCGGACCGACCGGCTGGGCTGGACCGCCGCCCTGGTCGCGCCGGAGCGCGGCCTGAAGTCGACGGAAGGGCTCGGCCTCTCGCCGGAGGGAGACCTGATCGTCGGCGACGCGCCCGGGCATCGAGTCCTGAAGGTGAGTCCGGCCGGCGCCGTCTCGGTGCTGGTCGGCCCCGAGAAGAAGATCGCCAAGCCCGAAAGCTTCGCCTTCGACGGCGCCGGCAATCTCTATATCGCGGATAATCGCGACAATATTCTCTATTTGCTAAGACCCGACGGCCGGCTTCACCGGGCGATCGCCGACCGGCCCGGCTTCTCGCCCGAATCGCTTCGCTTCGCCGGCGGCGCCCTGTTCATCACCGACAGCGACAACGGCAAGCTGTTCCGCTACACGCCGGACGACGGGCTCAACGTCATAGCCGTCTTCGGCGGCACCTTCGCCAACATCCAGGGCATCGCCGCCGACGATGAGGGCGCCCTCTACCTCTCCGTCCAAAGCGACCTCAAGGGCCGCAAGGGCTACATCCTGAAGCTTTCCCGCAAGGGCCCGCCCTCGTCCTGAAATGAATCCGTGGCCTCGGGCTGTGGGACGAGCGCTTGCGCCAGCTCCCGGGCGCCTTGGCGCCCGTTTTCAAAGAGAAGGCACAAAGGCACGACGTAGTGAGCCCATTTTTTCTACGTCGCACCTTTGTGCCTTCTCCCAAAAAATTCCAGGGCCTGCCGGCCCGGGAGGAAAGGACGCTCGATGCGCTGCCGCCAGCGAGGGCGGGGTCTGAAACAAGTTCAGCATGACGAGGCGGCGGCCGCGCTCTAACGCGGGCGAGATGAGCCAGGACCTCCCTTTCGACCGTCGGCTTCGGCGCATTCGGCGGGACCGGGCGGCGGCGGGCTTCGCCGAGGCCGATTATCTCCATCGCCTGATGGCCGACGAGCTGGTCGAGCGGCTCGATTTCGTCAAGCGGGACTTCCGCCGGGCACTCGACCTGGGCTGCGCCGGCGGGCATCTGACCCGGCGGCTGCGTGAGCGGGGCCTCGACGTGACCTCCTGCGATTCCGGCGCCGAATTCGCGCGGGCGGCGGGCGGGGTCCAGGCCGACGAGGACCGTCTCCCTTTCGCCGACGGCGCGTTCGATCTCGTCGTCTCGGCCGGCGCCCTCGACAGCGTCAACGACCTGCCCGGCGCGCTGATCCTGATCCGACGGGCGCTGAGGCCCGACGGCCTGTTCCTCGGCGCCTTCGCCGGCGCCGGCAGCCTGCCGAGGCTGAGGCGGGCGATGCTCGCGGCCGACGAGGTCGAGGGCGGGGCCGCGGCCCGAGTCCATCCGCAGATCGACGTCCGGGCCGCCGGCGACCTGCTGACCCGCGCCGGCTTCGCGCTGCCGGTGGTCGACGCCCAGCCGGTCGACGTCCGCTTCCGCTCGCTCATGGATCTGGTCCGCGACCTGAGGACGATGGGCTCGACCAACATCCTCGCCGCCCGCTCGAGGCGCCCGCTCGGCCGGCCCGCTCTCGCCGCGGCGATCGCCGATTTCGACGGCGGCGGCGACAAGACCGTCGAGCGGTTCGAGATCATCCATCTGCTCGGCTGGGGGCCCTCCCCCGACCAGCCCAGGCCGGCGCCGCGCGGCAGCGGCACCGTCTCGCTGGCTGAGGCGCTGAAGCGGCGGTCCTAGATCAGCCGGTCGAGCAGGGGGATCAGAGGCTCGTCGGCCGGAGGCATCGGCAGCGCGCCCATCTCGCCGGGGCGCACCCATTTCAGGGCCGAGGCATCGAGCGCTCGCGGTTCGCCCCGCCATTGCCGGCACAGATAGAGGAGCAGGAGCATGTGGCGGTCCTCATTGTCCGCGCTGGCGAAGGCCGCGGGAGACAGGGCCCCGGCCTCGACCGATATTCCGAGCTCTTCCTCGAGCTCGCGCGCCAAAGCGGCCTCCGGACGCTCGCCCGGTTCGACCTTGCCGCCGGGGAATTCCCACAGCCCGGCCATGGCCCGCCCCGGCGCCCGCTGCTGGAGAAGCACCCGGCCTTGATCGTCCACCAGCGCCGCCGCCACCACGGTGAGTGTCGGATTTTTTTGCAGATTCGAGGCCAGCGGAAGGACTCCGTTAACTCAACCCGCCTATCCAGAGCGGATGGGCGTGGTGCCTGGGTGGGAAAGTAAGGCCGATGCGACTCTTCTTTGCAAAGCTGGTCCGCGACATCAAGGCCGCAAGCGCGGTCGAATATGCCCTGATCTGCGCCCTGATCGTGCTGGCGATGATCGCCGGCCTGAATGCCGTCGCCGGCCGCACGACGACGATGTGGAGCGATGTCTCCGACAATGTCACCCGGGCCACCGGCTGATCTACGCAAAACCCGCAAGTCGATAACCTTTTGGAAACTTCCTTCGAATAAATCAGGCACAGTCCGCCCAAATGGACAAAGGGGGGGCAGGAAGTGTGGACTTCCAAAGCTTTGGAACAGGAGACCGGAAATGTTGAAGATTCGCAAGTTCATCAGGAATAACAAGGGCGCCACCGCGATCGAGTACGGCCTGATCGCCGCTCTGATCGCCGTCGCCGCCATCGCCGCCATGCAGAACATCGGCAGCGAGCTCGGCCAGACCTTCAACGCTGTCGCGGACAACATGGCGGTCTAATCGCCTGGTCAACGACCTGAACACAGGAGGCGGCGGAACCCAGGTTCCGCCGCCTCTTTCGTTATGAATCAGGCGCGGCTGCCGTAGACGACGATCTTGACCTTCTGCCCGGTCTTCGGCTGGGCGCCCGAGGCAAGGCCGTTCAGGACCCGGAAGCGCTCCTCCTTAAAGTCGCCATAGGCCATCCGCGCCGCCAGCGTGGCGACCGAATCGCGCGGGCCGACGGTCACCACGTCGATGACTCGCGGCCGGATCGCCGCCGCCTCCGCCGCGCTGATCCGCCCCAGCGACTGGACCATCGACTCGAACGGCCCGAGCCCGCTCCCGGCCTGAGTGATCATCGCGAAATGATAAGCGGTGTCCGAGTCCCAGCGATAGGCGACGACGGTGAGGTC
>DASQJV010000016.1:0-11099 GCA_035630855.1 Allosphingosinicella sp.
GACGGGCGCGTCTTCGCACTGACCGGGACGGAGCTGATCGAAGGCAGGATTTATCCCGGCGAGATCATGGAGGTGCAGAGGCTCAACATCGCCCGTCCGGGGGAGCGGTCGGCGATTGCCGTCGCTGCAAAAGCCGCGGACTAGAGCCCGTCCCGCGGAAACGGAATCGTTTCCCGGCGAAGGCCGGGATCCAGCCGCGCCGCCGGTGACGCTGGGCCGCCGCTTCGCCCGGAAGCCGATCCTCGCGAGATCGCGGTACCGTTCCACGACAGCGCGACACGAGGCATCTTGCCTGGATCACGTGTTCACTTGGACGCCAGCGCCTGCTGCACCTCCGAATGCTTCTCCCGATCCAGCGGCCAGCGCGACGCCACCCAGGCAGCGACGAGCATCAGGGCGACCGGCGCCAGAACGAACAGCAGGGTCATTCCCCAGATCGCGCTTTCGGTGTTGGCCGCGCCGGGCCTGGGCTGGAAGCCGATCCAGCCGAGGATCGGGTAGATGATCGCCACCGGCATCGCGTAGCTGATCTTCTGGGTGCTGGTGAGCAGCGCCTGGAGGAGGGCGTTGCGGTCGAGGCCGGTCTCGAGCCGGTCGACGTCGGCGGCGTCGTTCATCATCGCCCTCAGCAGCGACGGGGCCGCGATGTAGGGGAGGCCGACGATCGCCATGGCCGGGATCGCGCCCGCCATTCCGACGGAGGGCGGCATCAGGCTGAGGGCGAGCTGGAAGACGGCGTAGGCGAGCGCCGCCGCGGCCAGCGCGCGGTGCTTGCCGATCCGCCGGGCGAGCCCGATCCACAAAGGCGCGGCGGCGAAGCCGGCGACGAAATAGATGAGCAGGAGAAGGCTGGCCTCGCGCGCCGCGAAGCCGAGCCGGTGCTCGAAGTAGAAGAGGAACATCGCGCCGGTGATTCCGGGGGCGACGCTGGTCAATATGTCGAGCAGGACGAGGCGAAGGAGGAGGGGGTTCCTGGCCAAGGCGACTATCTCGGCGAGGCTCGCCTGCGGCCGCTCGCCGGTCCGGCCCCGCTCGGGGACGGCGGCGGCCATCAGCAGGACGGTGAGCGGCGCCGTCGCGATCACGAACCAGCCCATGGCGTGGATCCCGCCGGCCGGGCTTCCTCCACCGACGAGCGGGGGAAGAAGCAGGACGAGGATCATCCCGAGCACCTGCGCCGCCATCCACCAGGAGAAGATTCGCGAGCGGTCGTGATAATCGTCCGACAGGGTCGAGCCCCAGCCGAGCTGCGACACCGCGGTCAGCGAATAGCCGAGATAGAGGACCATCAGGAAGCTGAAGGCGGCAAGGCCGCTCAGCCCGGGCTCGGCCATGAACACCAGCCAGACTCCGGCCGCGAGGGTGAGGCCGCCGGCGACCAGCCAGGGGCGGTAGCGGCCGAAGCGGCTTCGGGTTCGGTCCATCCAGTGGCCGAGCAGCGGATCGAGCGGCAGGTCGATGGCGCGGACCAGGAAGAAGACCAGCCCGACCACCGCCAGGTCCATGCCGAGCGTCCCGGCATAATAAGGCGGCAGGTAGACGATCATCGGAAGCCCGACCGCGCCGATCGGAAGGCCCGGCCCGGCGAAGGCCGTGAGTATCCGACGCTTCAGCATTGGCTCGTTCCCCCCGTCCTCGCAGCCAGGCCTATGACTTAGGCTGTATCGACATTCACTGACAGAGCGACGCCGCTCAACTCCCTCTCCCGCTTTTCGCGGGAGAGGAGGGGCCCATCGCGAAGCGATGGGAGGAGAGGGTCTGTACTCCGGACTCGGCAAGACCCTCACCCCCCAAGCCTTCGGCTTGGGTCCCCCTCTCCCGCGGAAAGCGGGAGAGGAGATCAGATGGCCACGCGTCCAGCCGAATCCCGGCCTTCGCCGGGAAGCAAGTGCCTGCGAGACAATTGAAATCACGCCGACGCCTGTGTTAGCGCTCGGTTCCGGCGGCTTCGCCGGGTCGAGGAAGGGCGTGGGCGTGTCGCAGCCGGAAGTCGAGGGCGACGGGCCCGAAGGGGCGGCCGAGGCGGCGCTCAGGGCCAGCGAGGAGCGGCTCCGGGTCGCCCAGGCCGCCGGCGGGGTCGGCAGTTTCGAATATATCGCCGAGGGCGAGCGGATGCTCGTTTCCCCCGAATTCTGCCGGATCTGGGGAGTCGAGGTTGTCGAGGAGGCGCCGATCTCCTTCTTCATGGCGCTCATCCACCCCGACGACCACGACCGGGTCGACGCCGCCCATGACGAGCGCGCCGAGACCGCCTTCGATCCGATCGAATATCGGATCATCAGGCCCGACACCGGCGAGACACGCTGGCTCGCGCGGCGCGGCGAGCCGGTCCGCGATCCGGCGACCGGGGCGGTGCGCTGGTACGGGGTCGTCTTCGACATCTCCGACCGCAAGGCGGCCGAGGAAGCGCTTCGCGAGCGCGAGGGCCAGCTCTCGGCCTTCATCGACCAGGCCACGGCCGGCTTCGCCCAGGTCGATCTCACCGGCCGCTTCACCCTGGTCAACGACCGCTTCTGCGAGATTGCCGGGCGGAGCCGGGAGGAGCTGCTGACCCTGAACCTGCTCGAAATCACCCATCCCGAAGATCGCCCGGCCAACGTCCCCAAGTTCGACCGGGCGGTTCGCGACGGCACGCCTTATTCGCACGAGAAGCGCTACGTCAGGCCGGACGGATCGGTCGTCTGGGTGAACAATTCGGTCTCGGTGATCCGCCGCCAGTCGGGCGAGCCTTACGGAGTCCTCGCGGTGACCATCGACGTCACCGAGCGCCGGATCGCCGAGGCGGCGGTGCACGAGAGCGAAGCGCGGCTGCGCGCTCTCGCCGACAACCTGCCCGGCGGAATGGTCTATCAGCTTTCCACCGGGCCCGGCGGCGAGCGGCGCTTCCTGTTCATTTCGCAGGGCTGCGAGAAGCTGACCGGCTATTCGGCCGAAGCGATCATGGCCGATGCGTCCATCTCCTACGCGATCGTCGTGCCGGAGGATTACGCCGCCCTGGCCGCCGCGAGCGCCGAAGCGATCAGGACCGGAACGCAATTCGATGTCCAGTGCCGCTTCCGCCGAGCGGACGGGGAGCTGCGCTGGGCGCGGGTCATTTCGGCGCCGCGCGAGGGGCCGGACGGAACGACCATCTGGGACGGAATCCAGATCGACGTCACCGACCAGAAGCAGGCCGAGGCGATGCTCCGCGACCTCAACGAGACCCTCGAGCAGCGCGTCGCCGAGCGCGCCGAGGAGCTTGCGCTGGCCCAGGAAGCGCTCCGCCAGGCCCAGAAGATGGAGTCGATGGGCCAGCTGACCGGAGGGGTCGCGCACGATTTCAACAATCTCCTCACCCCGATCATCGGAAGCCTCGACCTGCTCCAGCGCAAGGGGCTGGGCGGCGAGCGCGAGCAGAGGATGGTGGAAGGAGCCCTCCAGTCGGCGGAGCGCGCCAAGACCCTCGTCCAGCGCCTGCTCGCCTTCGCCCGCCGCCAGCCGCTCCGGCCGGGGCCGGTCGATCTGGCCGAGCTGGTCAGGGGGATGGTCGAACTTGTCGCGAGCACCTCGGGTCCGCAGATCCGGATCGAGACCAGGATGGAGTCGCCGCTTCCCTTCGCCCGGGCCGATTCCAACCAGCTCGAAATGGCGATCCTCAACCTCGCGGTGAACGCCCGCGACGCGATGGCCGGCGGCGGGACTCTGACCATCGCCGCGTCGGCGCAGGCGGTGGCGGCCGGGGCGGTCGAAGGCCTCGCTCCCGGCCGCTACGTCCGGCTGAGCGTGGCCGACACCGGGATCGGCATGGACCAAGCGACGCTCGAGCGGGCGGTCGAGCCCTTCTTCTCGACCAAGGGGGTCGGCCGGGGCACCGGCCTCGGCCTGTCGATGGTCCACGGCCTCGCCGCCCAGCTCGGCGGCGCCCTCACTCTCGACAGCCGGCCGGGGGAGGGGACGACCGCAATCCTGTGGCTCCCGGTCTCCGAGACCCTCCCGGCCGCCGCCGCCGCCCGCGGCGACGCCCATGCCTCCTCCGAAGCCAGCGCCGGCACCGTCCTCCTCGTCGACGACGAGCCGCTGGTCCGGGCCAGCACCGCCGACATGCTGGCCGACCTCGGCTACGAGGTGGTGGAGGCCGAGTCCGGGCGAGACGCGCTCGCCATGATCGAAGCCCGAGCGCCCGACCTGGTCATCACCGACCATCTCATGCCGGGCCTCTCCGGAACCGACCTCGCCCTGATCCTCGCCGCCGACCGTCCGGGCCTGCCGGTGCTGATCGTCTCCGGCTACGCCGAGCTCGACGGCCTTCCAGCCGACCTCCCGCGGCTCACCAAGCCCTTCCGCCAGGCCGACCTCGCCGCCTGCGTCGCCGGGCTTCGCAACAGACACCGGTGAATGTCCCGATGTCCGAAGGCTGATACAATCTGCGACAATTTCCCGGCCTGGCGGGGATGGGCTCGCGACAAAGGGCTGCGA
Organism: Allosphingosinicella sp.; assembly: GCA_035630855.1. Lineage (GTDB taxonomy): Bacteria > Pseudomonadota > Alphaproteobacteria > Sphingomonadales > Sphingomonadaceae > Allosphingosinicella. Next base: position 4,456 of record DASQJV010000016.1, read on the forward strand.
TGTGGAAGCCGGCGCCGGAGCGGCGCGGGACAAGGAGATTCGAGATGACGAACAAGATAAAGATCGGCTTCTTCGCGGCCGGAGCTTTTGCCCTGACGGCCGGGGCCGCGACCCTCAATGCCCGGAGCGGCGAGCTGCGCGGGCCGATGGCCAAGTTCGACGCGGATTCGAACGGCGCGATCACCCTCGCCGAGGCCCGCGCCGGCGCCGCCCGGATGTTCGAGGGCGCCGACACGAACAAGGACGGCCGCGCCACCCATGAGGAGATGATGGCCTTCCACGGCAAGATGGGCGGCCATCGCCAGGGCGGCGGCGACAAGGGCGGCCATGGCGGGCCCGGCGGCAAGGGTCACGGCAAGGGCCCGATGCACCTCGATGCCGACGGCGACGGCGCCCTCACCCTGGCCGAGGCCGATGCGGGCATCCAGCGCCATTTCGGCGAGCTCGACACCGACCGCGACGGATCGATCACCGCCGCCGAGATGGAAGCGGCGCACCGCGCCCATCACCGGCGCTAGGAAGCATGTTTCCTCTCCCGTCCTTACGGGAGAGGAGGGGCCCATCGCGAAGCGATGGGAGGTGAGGGTCTGTACTTCGGAGTCGGCAAGACCCTCACCCCCCAAGCCTCCGGCTTGGGTCCCCCCTCTCCCGTGAAAGACGGGAGAGGAGTTTTCTTGACGCGGCCCCAGCCGACCCGGACATTGCGACCATGGCGAGCTCCGGAGAGCCACATATCCTGCTCGTCGACGACGAACGGTCGATCCGCGACCCGCTCGCCCAATATCTGGCGCGGAACGGCCTTCGGGTGAGCAAGGCGAAGGACGTCGCCGAGGCCCGCCAGGCGCTCGCCGCTTATGCCGTCGACCTCATCCTGCTCGACATCATGATGCCGGGCGAGGACGGCCTCGCCCTGTGCGCCCAGGTCCGCGCGACGAGCGGCATTCCGGTGATCCTCGTCACCGCCAAAGCGGAAGAGACCGACCGGATCGTCGGGCTCGAGATCGGCGCCGACGATTATGTGACCAAGCCGTTCAGCCCCAGGGAGCTGCTCGCCCGGATCCGGTCGGTGCTCCGCCGTTCCGGCGAGCGGCCGTCGAGGCTTCGCGCCGCCGATGCCGAGGCCTACGCCTTCGGGCCCTGGGTGCTGCGCACCGGCGAGCGCGAGCTGATCGACCCGGAGGGAGTCGCCGTCCCGCTCTCGACCGGCGAGTACAACCTCCTCCTCGCCCTCGTCACCCACGCCCGCCGGGTGCTCACCCGAGACCAGCTGCTCGACCTCGCCGAGGGCCGCGAGCTCGCCGCCTTCGAGCGAAGCGTCGACAACATGGTCAGCCGGCTGAGGCGCAAGATCGAGGCCGATCCGCGCAATCCCACTCTCATCAAGACGGTCCGCGGCGGCGGCTACATGCTCGCCGCCGACGTCCGCCGGCCGTGAGGCGGCTGCTTCCCTCCAGCCTGCTCGGCCAGATGCTGCTCCTGATCGGAGCCGCCCTGCTCGTCGCCCAGGCGGTCAATTTCGCCTTCCTTCTCAACGAGCAGCAGAAACTGAGCCTGGCCCGAAGCGAGGGCCCGGCGATCGGCCGCTTCACCCAGGCCGCGGCGGTGATCGCCGCGACGGCGCCGGAGGCGCGTCCGCCGCTGCTCGCCGCCCACCGGATGGGCCCGGCGGCCGTCTACCGGCTGGTGCCGGAGAGCGCGATCGACCGCGAGGGGATGGAGCGCAAGCCCGATATCGAAGCCCGGCTCGCCGCCTCCCTGCGCGAGGCGAGGGTGCCGGTCCGCTCGGTCCGGGCCGCCTCGCCGATGGGGGTCGGGAGGATCCACGGCCCGCCCGGCCACGGCCATAACGAGGCGCGGAGGATACTCCTCCTCGCCGCCCGGCTCGACGACGGCACCTGGCTCGACGCCCGCTTCGATGCGCCCCGCTCCGACCGCTGGCTGATCCACCGGCTGCTGCTGGCGACGACGATCCTGTTCCTGCTCGTCTTCGGAGCGGCCTGGTGGATCGCCCGGCGGCTGGCTCGGCCGCTTCGCGACCTGACCCGGGCCGCCGAGGGCTTCCAGGGGCGCGGCCCGGCCGAGCCGGTGACCGCGAGCGGCCCGGCCGACCTCCGCCGGGCGATCGAGGCGTTCAACGCGATGAACCGCCGGACCCTCGCCCTGCTCGACGAGAAGGACCGGATGCTTGGGGCGATCGGCCACGACCTCAGGACCCCGCTCGCCTCGCTCCGGATCAGGGCCGAGAACATGGGCCCCGAGGACGAGCGCGAGCGGCTCGCCGCGACCGTCGACGAGATGGCGGCGACGCTCGAGGACATCTTGACCCTGGCCCGGACCGGTCGGGCCCGGGAGCCGGTCCGGCCGGTCGACCTCGCCGCCCTCGCCGACGCGGTGGTCGAGGAGTTTCGCGAGCTCGGCCGGCCGGCCGGGTTCGGGCCGTCGCCCCGGGCGGTGCTGGCGGTTCAGCCGAACCTGCTCCGCCGGGCGCTCCGCAACCTGATCGACAATGCGATCGCCTATGGCGGCGGAGCGGTGGTGGCGGTCGAGGAGCGGCCGGGCGAGGTCGAGATCGGGGTCGAGGACGACGGCCCCGGGATTCCGGCCGAGCGGCTGGAGGAGGTGCTCGACCCGTTCCGCCGACTCGAGACCTCGCGCAACCGCGACAGCGGCGGCGCCGGTCTCGGCCTCGCCATCGCCTCCGCCGTGGCGCAGGCCCATGGCGGAAGGCTGGAGCTGGCGAACCGGCCGGGAGGCGGGTTGCGGGCGAGCCTGCTGCTTCCGAAATGACCCGTCATTCCGGCGAAAGCCGGAATCCATGAACAAGGGCCGCGTCAGGCCCGCTCGGACCTGTGTTCATGGGTCCCGGCTTTCGCCGGGGTGACGGTCACGCGCTCTTCGTCTCCAAAAACCGCTCCGGCGGGCGGTGCTCGCGGATGAAGTCGATGAAGGCCCGGAGCTTGGGGAGCATCTGGCTCCGGCTCGGATAATAGAGATAGGCGCCGGGCGACCAGGCGGCATGCTCCTCGAGCGCGAGCTCGAGCCGGCCGGCGGCGACATGCTCGGCCACCAGCGGCTCGGCGAGATAGGCGAGGCCGACCCCGCGCAGCGCGGCCGACTTGGCGACGTCGAGGTCGTTGACGATCAGCGGGCCCTCGACGCCGATCTCGAGCGGCTGGCCGGCGACGTCGAAATGCCAGCGGAAGATGGCGCCCGTGGTCGGCGCGCGAGAACGGATGCAGCGATGCCGGCGAAGGTCGCCCGGGACCGACGGCCGGCCGTGCCTCTCGAAATAATCGGGCGAGCCGGCGACGACGAGGCGGAAGGGCGGGGTGAGGCGGATTCCGATCATGTCCGCCTCCAGATAGTCGCCCATCCTGATTCCGGCGTCGAAGCCGCGCTCGACCAGGTCGATCAGCTCGTCCTCGCCGCATATCTCGACTTCGACGTCGGGAAAAGCGGCGGTGAAGCCGTGCATCACCGGCTCGATCAGGAAGGGGATCGCGGCGCGCGGGACGTTGAGCCGGAGCAGCCCGGCCGGACGCTCGCCGAAGCTCCGCGCCGCCTCGAAGGCGGCGGTGAGGCCGGTGAAGGCGGGCAAGGCGTGCTCGAGGAAGCGCTCCCCGGCCTCGGTCAGGCCGACGCTCCGGGTGGTCCGGGTCAGGAGCGGCACTCCGACTCGCGCCTCGAGGGCTCGGATCGTCTGGCTGATCGCCGAGGGCGAGAGGCCGAGATCGTCGGCGGCGGCGCGGAAGCTCCGCCGCTCGGCGACCCGGAGAAAAGCCTCGACCCCGTCGAGCTGGTTTCGGGCTATTATGTATTCCTGCTTCATGGCCCATCGACATTATAGCGGATTATCAAAGAAATCCAGAGCGCCTATCCCGGTCCCACATTCAGGGAAGGACCCCATCATGCGCAATCTCACCGTCACCCTCGCCGGCCTCGTCATCGCCGGGACGCTCGCTTTCTCCGGAGCCCCCGCTTCCGCGGCCGACCCGCGCTGCGAGGCGATGCCTCAGCAGATCCGCAGCGCCCTCGCCTCGGCCGAGCCTTCGGTCGCCCAGAACGCAGCGCGCCGCCTTCGCCTCGGCGAGGCCTTGTGCCGGGCCAACAACCAGCGCGCCGCCGCCAAGGAGTTCCAGGTCGCGCTCAAGATGCTCGGCGCGAACGGCACCGGCACCTCGCTGGCCGGCAAGTAATCGGCAATCCTCCCCATCGTTTCGCGATGGGGAGGATGTAGTTCGTCCCAATCCGGGAGGGGCTTCCGCCGGCCCCTTAGCGCGGCGCTTCGGCCATGCTATCCAGCGGGCGATGCTGCTGCGATTGCTTCCTTTTTGCGCCCTCCTGCCGCTCGCCGCGTGCCAGCAGGCCGCGCCTCCGCCGGGCAAGGCCGCCGTCGGGCCGCTCCAGCCGGTCCGGGTCCCGGCCGAAATCGCTTCTTTCTACCGCGAGCGCGGCAGCCGGCCGGTCTGGGTGAACCGGCTCGGCCCGCGCCCGGAAGCCTTCCGGCTGGCCGGGGCGATCGCCCGGGCCGCCGACCACGGCCTCGATCCCGCCCGCTACGGGGCGGCGGAGATCGCCGCCGCGCTCGAAGCCGCCCGCTCGGGCGACCCCGCCGCCAGGGCCCGGGCCGACCTGCTCCTCTCGCGCGCCTATCCCGCCTTCGTCCGCGACCTGCGGGTCCCCGCCCGCGGCGCCGCCGGCGTGACCTGGGTCGACGAGGAGCTCGCCCCGGAGGCGCCGGAGGCCCGGGCGCTGCTCGAAGCCGCCGCGGCCGCCCCGGACCTCGGCCGCCACCTTTCCGAGGCGACCGCCACCAACCCTCTCTACGCCGCGCTCAGCCGGGGCTATGCCCGCCGCCGGGCCTCCGGCCCGCCCCTCTCCGCGGCGGAGGATCGGGCGATCCGAGCCAATCTCGACCGCGCCCGGATCATCCCGGCGCTTCGCGGCCGCTACGTCATCGTCGATTCAGGCTCGGCCCGGCTGTGGATGGTCGACGGCGACAAGGTGGACGGCCCGATGCGGGTGATCGTCGGCAAGCCGGGCATGCAGACCCCGGCCCTGGCCGGCTACATACGCTATGTGACCCTCAACCCCTGGTGGAACGTCCCGCCCGACCTCGCCCGCGAGCGGGCGAAGCGGGTGCTCAGGTCCGGCCCGGGGGTGATCGGCCGCGAGAACATGGAATTGCTCTCCGACTGGAGCGACCGGCCGCGGGTGATCGGCGCCGGCCAGGTGGACTGGAAGGCGGTGGCGAGCGGAAGGACGAGCCTGCGCATGCGCCAGCGGCCCGGCGGCGACAATGTGATGGGCGCGATGAAGTTCATGCTCCCCAACCGGCTCGGGATCTATCTCCACGACTTCCCGGACAAGAGCCTCTTCGCCCGCTCCGACCGGCGGATCAGCTCCGGCTGCGTCAGGCTCGAGGACGCGCCCCGGCTTGCCCGCTTCCTGTTCGGAGGCGCGGCTCCGCGGCCGTCCGGCCCGGCGCCCGAGCAAAGGGTCGACCTGCCCGAGCCGGTGCCCGTCTTCATCACCTATCTGACCGCTCTGCCCGATCCGGCCCGGGGAGTCGCTCTGCAGAGGGACGTCTACGCCCGGGACGAGCGCCGGCCGGCGGGACGGCGAGCGTGAGCGGCGGGCTTCACCGGCCGCTTCGCTTGGGCTATCGCGCGTCGATGCGCAGATCCGGTCCAGCCCTGCTTTCGCTCGCCCTGCTCGCCGGCTGCGCCGGCTATGCGGCCGATTATTGGAAGCCCAAGGACAGCCTGATCGCGCCCCAGCTTCCGCGCTACGGGATAACCGCCGCGCAGAGCACATGCGTCGGCGAGCGGCTGACCAAGAATCTCAGCGTCTGGCAGCTTCGCCAGCTCGCCGATCTCGCCCGCCGCCTGGTCCCGAAGGCCGGCAATCCGCTGAGCCCGCGCGACCTCGCTTATGTCGCGGGCCTCGTCCAGGATCCCAAGGTCGGGCCGGAGGTGAAGGCCACTCTCGAAGCCTGCGGCGCGAGCTCGAACTCGGCCGCCCCGGCGACGGTCCCCGGTCCGGCGATCCCGCAGCAGGGGGCGACCCCGGGCCTCGAGCCGGGCGCGACCCCGCCCCAGGCGCTCCGCTGGATCGATCTCGGCGCCGCCGAGACCGGCCAGCGCATCGCCATCGACATCACCTCGGTGGTGATGAATGCGGAGAAGCGCGAGGGCTGGTTCCGGCTCTCCAATCCCGGCGAAGCGGCGCCGAGCCTCGACGCCTATCGCCTCAGGGTCGACTGCCCCGGGCGGACCATCACCCCGACCGCGGCCCGCAAGTACGACACAGACGGCAAGGTCGCCCAGCACGAGGACTATACCGCCGCCTGGCAGCAGCCGCTTCCGATCGAGGCCGGGACGGTGATGGAGATCGCCTGGAAAAGGCTCTGCGCGTAGGCGCCGGGCCCGGCCTCGCTATTGCCGGGCCGGCATGCTACACCTCGGGTATCACCTGATCGTGCCCGCAAGCATCGCGTGACAGGGAGACGTGAGAGCTCCCGCTTGCAGCGCGAAAGGCCGAGCCTTGCAGACACTTCCCCCCCGCCGGACCACCGTCGAGCGCGCCTTCGAGCTCGCCCGTTCGGGCGCCTGCGACAGTCTTCCCGCCATCGTCGCCGCGCT
>DASQJV010000017.1:0-5151 GCA_035630855.1 Allosphingosinicella sp.
GTCCCGCGCCGCCGCGTTCATGGATTCCGGCTTTCGCCGGAATGACGGTTTAACACGGCGCCCGCGCTCGCTATCCGTCTCGCCATGTCCGAGCCCCATTCCCCGCTGCGCCTCCTGCTCGACGGCGAGGCGCTCGTCGCAAACTGGCGCTGGCTGGAGCGGCGGGGCGGCACCGCCGCCTGCGGCGCTGCGGTCAAGGCCGACGGCTATGGCCTCGGCGCCCGCGACATCGTCATGCGGCTCGCCAACGAAGGCTGCCGGGACTTCTTCGTCGCCACCTGGGCCGAGGCGGAGGCGCTTCTGCCGTGGCTCGGTTCGGCCTCGGTCGCCGTGCTCCACGGAATCGCCGCGGACGACCTGCCGCACGCCGCCGGGTCGCCGGCCCGGCCCGTGCTCAACACGCCGCTGCAGGTCGAGCGCTGGAAGCAGGCGGGACGGGGGCGACCCTGCGACGTCATGATCGACACCGGGATCAACCGGCTCGGCCTCGACCCGGCCGAGGTGGGCGAGGGCATACTCGATGGGCTCGAGATCGACACGCTGATGAGCCATCTCGCCTGCGCCGACGAAGATAAGGCGATGAATGCGCGCCAGCTGGCCGCCTTTGCCGAGCTCGCAACCCGGGTGCCGGCTCGGCGCCGGAGCCTCGCCAACAGCGCCGGAATCTGTCTCGGCGCCGACTATGCCTTCGACCTTACCCGCCCCGGGCTCGCCCTCTACGGCGGAGTGCCGAGGCGGGAGGCGGCGGGGCAGATCCGCCAGGTCGTCCGGATCGAGGCCCAGATCGTCCAGCGCCGCCGGGTCGAGGCGGGCGGAGCGGTCGGCTATAACGCGACCTGGACCGCCGACGGGCCGGCCGAGCTCGCGATTCTCAACATCGGCTATGCCGACGGCTATCTCCGCGGCTTCTCGGGGACCGGCCGGGGCCGGCTCGAGCGCGGCTATGCGCCGGTCGTCGGCCGGGTGTCGATGGACCTCACCGCCCTTCTGGTCGACGAGGCGCCGGAGCTCAGGGAAGGCGACTGGGTCGAGCTCGACTACGCCCTGCCGGCGGCGTCGGCCCAGTCCGGCCTGTCGCAATATGAGTTGCTGACGATTCTGGGGGGAAGGCACGCGCGGGTGTGGCGGTAACCGTCATGCCGGGCTCGACCCGGCATCCATGAACACGGATCGACCTCATTCCCCGCGACAGTGTTCATGGATTCCGGCTTTCGCCGGAATGACGGGGAGCGGAAACTCAAGCGTCCCTGAGCTGTTCACCCACCATGGCCCGGATCGCCCACCTCTCCGACGTCCATTTCGGCTGCCACGACGAGAAGGTGGTCGGCGGCGCCAACGCCTGGCTCCAGGAGCAGCAGCCGGACCTGATCATCGTCAGCGGCGATTTCACCCAGCGCGCCCGGGTCGAGCAGTTCAGGCAGGCCTCCGCCTGGCTGGGCAAGCTGCGCGCCGCGGGCTGGCCGGTGCTCGCCGTCCCCGGCAATCACGACATCCCGCTCTACGACGTCGCCACCCGCTTCGCCGCGCCGCTCCACCGCTACAAGAAGTATATCTCCAACGATCTGTGCCCCTGGTTCGAGAATGACGAGGTGGCGGTGCTGGGCATCAACACCGCCCGCTCGCTGACCTTCAAGGACGGCCGCATCAACCGCGACCAGATGAGGATCATCGAGGAGCGCTTCGCCGCGGTGGCTCCGGCCAAGACGAGGATCCTCGTCACCCACCACCCGCTCTTCTCGATGCCGATCGGGGAGGGAACGGAGCTGACCGAGGCGGTCGGCCGCCACGAGGACGCGGTCGCCGCCGTCTGCCGGGCGGGAGTCAATGTCGCTCTGGCCGGCCATTTCCACCGAACCTATGCCGAGGCCGCCCGCAAGATGGTCGAGAAAGCGGGCGGCGCCCTCGTCATCCAGGCCGGGACGGCGACGTCGAAGCGGCTCCGCAACAACGAGCTGCAGAGCTTCAACTGGATCCACGCCCACCGCAACAACGACATCGAGCTGCAGGTGATCGCCTGGGACGGCGCCGGCTTCCGCCGCGGAAGCCACGTCCGCTTCAATCACGACGGCGAGACCTGGACCTCGCGCACGGTCGTGCACGACAGCCCGAAGGAGGAAGCGGCGGCGCAGATGGTAATGAGGCCGGAGCCGGCGCCTACATATCCACCAGCGGCCTAGGCGGCGGGTAGGTGAACCGCTCCGAGCGGATCCAGCGCGAAGCCAGATATTTCGTCCCGCGCGTGACCGGAAGCCCGGCGTGGAGGCTGAGCGGATCGGCGCGGCCGTCCGCGGCGGCGTTCTGGAACAGGAGGGCGTCCCCCGTCCGGCCGCGGAAGCTGAGGCCGGTGCGCGGAAAATGGGTCTCGCCGCCCTCGTAATCGTCGGAGAGGTAGACGAGGCAGGTGAGGATACGCTGGTTGGCCTCCGCCGGCAGAGCGTCCAGATGCGGCTTGTATTCGCCGCCCGGACGGTAGCGCAGGACCTGAAGCGGCTCGCCCTGCGCCGGCCGGGTGCCGCTCGCCGCCGCGATCCGCCGGTTGATCGCGTTGACCGCCACATCCTCGCCATGCACGCCGAACATCGCCGCGTCCGAAGTCCGCACCGGGTGCGGCGCCATCCGGCCGGTGGCGGGATCGACGACCACCGACGGCTGCAGCTCCGGCTCCGCCGCGGAGCGAAGCCAGGCGCATTCGGCCGCGGTCAGGAAATTCTCGGCGACGGCGGCGCGGGGGGCGGTGCTGAGCGGCCGGACTGCGATCCGACGCTTCGGGAAGCCGTCCTCGCCGAGGTCCATCGAGTCGATCAGGCGCAGCTGGGCGGCCGCTTGCGGGACCGTGGGCGCGAGCGTCCTCAGCGCCGCCAGCGCTCCCGGCCAGTCCGCCTCGCCGCCAGTGCCGCTCGCCAGGAAGGAGGCGTGGAGGAGGGCGGAGCCCGAATCCCCCCGGGCGCCCGCCGCGGCGAGGAGTCTTCTAGCCTTGACGAGGTCGCGCCTGACGACGTTGCCGGCGATCCGCCACGAGGCGAGATGGGCGAGCGCGGCCGTCTGTCCGGCCCCGGCCGCCTCGCTCAGGAGCCGGGCGGCCTCGGCCGCCCGGCCGCCGCTGAGCAGAGCCTCGACCCGGACGATGATTTCCCCGCCAGCCATGCATTTTCCTAAGCGCGCCGGCTCGACAAGGAAAGCCGGAGCGGCGCTCGAAACCGGCCGGAGTGGCCTCACCGGTCTTGCGGTTCGCCCGCGCCGGCCTTAGCTGGCCGGCGATGAAGGTCATCGGCAGCTATGAGGACGACGGCTACGCCCATATCGAGGGACTGGTGCCCGCGGAGGTCGCGCACGCCTTCCTCCAGAGCCTGAAGCAGGACATGGGCCCCGATCCGATCCCGCTCAGCCGGGCGGACGGGCACGTCAACCTGCTGACCCGGCCCGCCTTCGAGGTCTACGGCCATCATTACAAGCCGATGCTTCATTTCCTCTGGGGCCTGACCCCGGCGATGAGCGAGATCGTCGGCCGCGAGCTTCTTCCGACCTACGATTATCTGCGCATCTATCGGCAGGGGGACGTCTGCCTTGTCCATTCCGACCGTTATTCCTGCGAGCACAGCCTCTCGCTCACCCTCGGCTACAGCGACGGCGAGCCCTGGGCGCTGCAGGTGGAGACGGCGCGGAGCGAGCCTTCGGCCGCCGTCGAACCGGGTTTCGGCGCCGGGCCGCACAGCAATATCGCGATGAAGGTCGGCGACGCGGTGCTCTACCAGGGCGTCCATCACCGCCACGGGCGCACGGCCCCAAACCCGAACCGCTGGTCCGCCCATCTCTTCCTTCACTGGGTGGAGCGCGACGGTCCCTATTGCGACCATGCCTTCGACGGCCAGGTGAAGCCGGCGCCGGTCGACTTCAGCTTCGCCTGAGCCGGCCCGGCGAAAGCTTGCGATCCCCGGGGCAGGGCATTAGCTGGCAGCGATGAAGGTGATCGGCAGCTACTGGGACGAGGGCTGCGCCCTGCTGAAGGGGCTGGTGCCGGTCGAGGTCGCCCAGGCCTTCCTGCAGAGCCTGAAGCAGGATCTCGGTCCGGGTCCGCTCCCGGCCAGGCGCCCCGCCGCCGGGCCCAATTTCGTGTCCCCGGCGGCGCTCGAGCTCTACGGCCACCAGTACAAGCCGATGCTCCTCTTCCTCTGGGGCCTGACTCCGGCGGTGAGCCGGATCGTCGGCCGCGAGCTGCTTCCGACCTACGATTTCCTGCGCATCTACACCCGCGGCGACGTCAGCCAGGTCCATTGCGAGCGTTATTCGTGCGAGCACAGCCTCTCGCTCACGCTCGGCTATAGCGACGGCCGGCCCTGGGCCCTGCAGGTGGCGAAGGCGCGGAGCGAGCCTTCGTCGAGGGTCGATCCCGATTTCGGCCCGGAGCCGCACAGCTCGATCGAGGCCGAGGTCGGCGACGCGGTGCTCTATCAGGGCCTCTATCACCGCCACGGCCGGACCATCCCCAACCCCAACCGCTGGTCGGCGCACCTCCTGTTCCACTGGGTGGAGCGGGACGGCCCCAACAGCAAATGGGCCTTCGACGGTCAGATCAGGCTCGAGCCGGTCGACTTCGCCTTCAGCTGAAGTCCTCTCTTCCCGCATTCGCCTTCCCGCCGCGCGGGCGCGGTTTCCGGTAATCGCACACACTTTCGGCGCATAAAAAAGGGGGGCCGGAACTTGCGTTCCGGCCCCCCGATCAGGTTCGTTCTTCGGGCTTAGAACTTGGCCCGGAAGCCCGCGTAGAAGTTGCGGCCGCGGACGTTGTAGATGCCGCTGCCCGCGCCGACGCCGGTGAGACCCAGCGGCGGAGCACGGTTCGTGAAGTTGTCGACGCCGAAGTAGAAATTATAGTCCTTGGCGACGTCGATGCTGACGCGAAGGTCATGGTAGAGGACCGACGGATAGTAGCGGATGTCGGCCCAGTCGGCGTCGTTCGGCGGAGTCGCCCCGGTGATGGGGTTGGTCGCCCCCTCGAGCGGGTAGAAGTCCTCGTACAGGTTGGTCACCTGGCGGCCGATGTAGCGGGCCTGATAGCCGAAGGTGATGTTGTCGACGGTCAGGTCGGCGTTGAACGAGAACTCGTCCTTCGGATCGCCCAGCTCGCCCAGGATCCGGTTCTCGAAGTCCGGG
>DASQJV010000018.1:0-7358 GCA_035630855.1 Allosphingosinicella sp.
TCGCGCTCCCATTCCTTCTTGGTCTTGCAGGTGCGATAGCCGTCGACGAGCGAGCCGACCCTGACGAATCTCTTGCAGACGACCTTGTCGGGATTGCCCGCCGCTTTCTCCGGGGCGTCCACGCCCTGGCGCGGAGCCGAATTGGCGGCCGCCGCGCTGAGCAGGCCGCAGATGAAAAGGATGGCGACTGGACGAGGCATTGCGAAAAATCCTCTTGCGTCAATTCACTCTAGCCCATCCCGCCGCGCAGGATACAGGTGTCTGCCCGATTATGTCGAATCGAACGAAAAAAGCAAAGCCGGCCAAAGCCCTCGATCCCGCGCGGCGGGCGCGGATCGAGCAGGCGCTCGCCCAAGGGGACATAATGCGGGCTGCGACGATCGCCGAAGTCGCCCTGGCGGCGGGCGAGTCGGATCCGATGGTCCTGAACCTCGCCGCCTGGCGGCGCGAGGAAGCGGGGGACTTTACGGGCGCCCACCGGCTGCTGAGGCAGGCGCTCGAGCTGGCGCCCGGCGACGTCATGGTGCTTGGGGCGATCGGCGCCGTGCTCCGCAAGGAGTATCGGCTCGACGAGGCCCTGGCGGTGCTCGACCGGGTGGTGGCGGCCGAGCCTCGCCATTCGGCCGCCTGGCTCGAGCGCGGCTACACGCTGGAGGCCTTGCGCTCCGAGCCCGAGGCGGCGGAAAGCTTTGCGCGGGCCCTGGCTATCGATCCCAATCTCGCGCCGGCGCTCGGCAAGCTTGCCGACATCGCCGCCAAGCGGGGCGACCAGGCGGCCGCCCGCGACCAGGCGGAGCGCGCGCTTGCGCTCGACCCGACCACTCCGGCGGCGACCTTCGCCCTGGCGACGATGGATATCGAGGCCCGGGAAGGGTCGAAGGCGGAGGCCCGACTCAAAGCCCTGCTGACTTCCGAGCTCAAGGCCGACGACCGCACTCGCGCCCTCACCCTGCTGGGCGACGCTCTGGATCGGCAGGACAGGTGCGGCGAGGCGTTCGAGGCGTGGCAGCGGGCCCAGCGCAATTTCAGGGCCGCTTATGCGCCGATGCTCGAGCCCGGCCCGGGGCGACCGTCGCACCGCAGCTTCGTCGACACGATCGCGGCGCAGGTCGAACGCGCGCCGCCCCTGGCGAAGCCCCGCCCCCTCCCTCCGGCGGCCGGCGCGGCGGAGCGGCATGTCTTCCTGCTCGGTTATCCGCGGTCGGGCACTACCCTGGTGGAGAATATCCTGGCCAGCGCCGCGGGTGTCGTCGCCCTCGAGGAGCGCCCTACCCTGGCCGATACCGACGGCATCCTGCTCGCCAACGACGGCACCATGCCGGATCTCGACGCGCTCGATCCGGCGCTCCTCGCCGACCTGCGCGACCGATATTGGCGACGGGTCCGGTCGATGGCCGGAGACGTGGCCGGGCGTATCTTCGTCGACATGAATCCGTTCAACGGAATCCACCTGCCGATCATCGCCCGGCTGTTTCCCGATGCCCGGATCCTCATCATGCGCCGCGATCCGCGCGACGTCGTGCTGAGCTGCTATCGGATCAACTTCACGCCGGGCCCGGCCGCGTTCGGCTTCGGCGACCTCGAGGAGACGGCGCGCCACTACGACTCGCTGACGCGCCTGATCGAGCTGTGCCGCGAGCGGCTTCCGCTCGCCTTCCATGAAGTCTGGTACCACCGCCTGGTGGCCGATTTCGAGCCGACGGTCCGGGCCATGGCGGATTTCATCGGCCTGGAGTGGACGGAGGACTTCAGGGCCTTCGACCGGACCGCCAAGGCACGCGGAGTCCGGACTGCGAGCGCCACCCAGGTGCGCCAAGGGCTTTACGACGGCCGCGGGCGCTGGCGCCGCTACCAGGCGCAGCTGGCGCCGGTACTGCCCATATTGGCGCCCTGGGTCGAGCGTCTTGGCTTCGAAGCCTGAAAAAAAAAGGGGCGGCCCGAAGGCCGCCCCGATAGTCCGGAGGGTCGTTCGCCTTAGAACTTCAGGCGACCGCCGACCGCGAAACGGCGGCCCAGAGCGTCGTAGGTCGACGGATAGGTGTTGCCGCTGTTGAACGAGGTCGTGCCGATGGTCGATCCGACGACCGGCGGCTTCTTGTCGAACAGGTTCATGACCGTCATCGTCAGGTCGAAATTCTCGGAGACGCCGAAGCGAAGCGCGAGATCGAACCAGTCGTAGGACGGGATCTTGCCGAAATTGTGCTGCTCGCCGGCGAGAGGCCCAGCACCGATGGTCCCGTCGAAGGCGACGATGCCCGGTTCCGCCTCGACCCCGGAGATGTGGCGCCACAGCAGCGACACGTCGATGTCTCCGAAGCTCAGGGTCGAGCGGGCATTCCAGCTCCACTCCGGCTGGATCGAGCCCGGCGACGAGCTCGGACCGGCCGAACCCGGCGAGCCGCAGTTCGGGCCGTACTGGCCGATGCACTCGCGGGTGCCCGAAGCCGGCAGCGTGCCGCCCGCGCCCGGAACGCCCGGCGGAAGCACCGAGCCCGGAACGATCGCCTCGAACTCGGACCGGTTCGTCCAGTTGCCCTGGAAGCTCAGGTTGAGCTTGGCGAAGCCGAGGTCGCGCCGGTAGTTCGCGCCGAAGTCGACGCCGTCGGTCAGGATCCGGCCCGAATTCGAGGTCGGGAAGATCAGACCCTGGGTGGTCGCGGCGTCGCCGTCGAGACCGCCGGTCACCGGGTTGCGCCGGAAGAGCTGGCAGATCGGGTTGCTGACGCTCGCCGCGGTGACAGCGCTGCCGTTATTGTCGCCGAAGCAGCCCGCGATGAGGTCGCCCGGCCCAGGCTGGGTGATCGCGTCGTGGATGTGGATCTTGTAATAATCCACGGTGAGCGACAGGCCCGGGATGAAGTCGGGCTGGAAGACGACGCCGATCGTGTAGCTGTTCGCCTTCTCCGGCTGGAGCGCGAGGCTTCCGGAGAAAGTGCCGTTCGCCTGGGCGGCCGTCGGGTTGATGATGTTGTTGATGGTCGACGCATTGGCGCCCTGCGAAAGGCAGAGAGCCCGCATGTCGGCATTGGTGACAGGGCTCTTGACCGGATTGCTGGCCCGGCACGGATCCGTTGCCACGGTCGTCAGACCCGTGTTCACCGGAGCGAACAGCTCGCCGATGTTCGGGGCGCGGACGGCGCGCTGGTAGTTGCCGCGGAACTTGAGGCCGTCGAACGGCTCCCAGGTGGCGGCCGCCTTCCAGGTCGTGGTGCTGTAGCCGGGCGAGCCGGGCGCATCGATGCTGTAATCCGAATAACGGATGCCCGCCTCGAGGGTCAGCGACTGGAAGAAAGGCCTGTCCTGGACGATCGGGGCGATGACCTCGGCATAGACTTCCTTGACGTCGTAGGCGCCCTCGAACGGGAGGGTCGCGCCGCCGGCGCCGCCAAGCTCGCCCGCCGTCTGCGACAGCGAGTCGGCTTCCTGCTCGGCCCCGTAATTGCGATACTCGGCACCCAGAGCGAAGCCGATCGGATCCTCGGCCCAGGGGGCGGAAGCGCCGAAGTCGCCGCTCAGCAGCGCCCTCGCTTGGGCCAGCGACGCCTTCGTCGCCGTGCCCGCGAGAGTGGTGATGTAATCGACGGCTTCCGGCGAGATCGTGCCGGCCGCGCCGAAAATGTTCACGGGGACGCACCCGCTCGTCCCCGCACCGGCGCCGGCCAGCGGCGGCAGGTTCGGGTTGTTCGGGTTCGGGACGGTCGGCGACGGGCCGAGGTTACAGGTGGTCGAGCTGGTCGTGTAGAGAGCGGTGCGGAGCCTCGAGATCGAGGTGTAGCCCTGCTGCTCCTGCCGGTTCTCCGACTCGCCATAGGCGCCGGCGATGTCGAGGCCGATCGTGTCGGTGATTCCGATGCGGAGGCCGGCACGATAGTCGAACATCGTCGTCGTGAATTCGGAGATACGCGGCCCGGCCTCGACGAGGCGGCGGCCGATATTGGTCTGGAAGGCCCGGAAGTTCGGATCGGTCGGGCTGGTCGCCGCGGCCGCCGCGGTGCACTGCGCCGGAGTCAGCGTCTGGACGCCCGGAGTGGTGAAGTCGAAGTCGTTGCTCGCGCAGAACTGGGAGCGGGCGCCGGCCGGGAGGAACGGGTTGCTGACCGGGATGAGCGCCAGCTGGCCGAAGATGCCCGACGGAGCGATGATCGTGTTCACCGTCTGCTTCGAGAACATGCCGCGGGTGTAGAATTCGATCCCGTCGGCGAGCTCGTAATGGCCCGAACCGAAGATGTTGAAGCGCTCGAACGGCGTCTGGAAGATGTTGTACGGGTTGAAGTTGAAGGCGTCGGTCGCTCCGACATAGGGCCGGGTGAAGCCGGAGGACGGAACGATGGTGTTCTGGCCGAGGCCGGGGCGGGTGAAGCGCGCCGGAACGGTCGTGCCGGAACCGCCGGGATTGCCCGAGGTCGAGGTATAGTTGAAGAGCGAGAAGGTGCGGGCGCCCTGATAGACGGGATCCGCCTGCTGATAGCCGAGCGAGAGGACCGCGTTGCCGCGGCCGTCGTCGAAATTGGCTCCGACCGTCGCGTCGACGCGGAAGATGTGGCCGTCGCCCTTCTGCGTGATCTGCGAGCTGGCGCCGAGCTCCATGCCCGCGAAGTCGCTGCGGGTGATGAAGTTGATGACGCCCGAGACGGCGTCGGCGCCGTAGGTGGTGGCGGCGCCGCCGGTCAGGGTGTCGACCCGCTCGACCAACGCCAGCGGGATGTTGTTGAGGTCGACGCGGCCGATGAAGTTCGACGGGACGATTCGGACGCCGTCGAGAAGGACGAGGTTGCGGTGGTTGCCGAGGCCGCGAAGGTCGGCATAGGAGGCGCCGCCGTTGCCGTTGTTGACGGCGGAGCCGATGCTCGGGGCGACGCCCGGGAGGTCGCGGAGGATCTCCTCGGCGACGTTGGTCTGGCGAAGCTGGAGCTCGTCCTGGCCGACGACGGTGACGGGCGAGGAGGAGACGAGGTTCGGATTCTTGATCAGGGTGCCGGTGACGACGATGTCGCCGGCGCTGGTCTCTTCGGCCGCGCCCGCGCTGTCCTGGGTCTGCAGCCCGGCCTCGGGCGTATCCTCGTCCGACGGAGCGGGGGTCCCGGTCGAGCCCGGCGGCGGGGTCGTTCCGGCCGGATCGTTGGCGTCCTGCGCATAAGCGGGAGTGGCGAAGCTGATGCCCGCGATGATCGTCGAAGCGAGCAGCGTTTCCCTGAACTTGATTGTCGACATTTGCGTCCCCTTGGTGTGTCGAGAAGGTGCACCGGGCGCAGTTTCGCCCCCACCCATCCGAAAGACGTTTATGTCGAGGGTGTAACGGCACGCAAGCAACGCCTCCCTCAGCGGAACATTCTTGGGACGGCGTGTAACTTTTAAGCCACAGTCTTGCCGGGGCGCCGCCGAGCCCATAACCTTCGGCGGAAGTCGGAGGGGTGTCTCATGAAGCGTTTCGGAAAGATCCTGGCGGCGGTCGCGACGGCGACCCTGGCGGCCTCCCCGGCTCCGGCCAAGCCGAAGGCTCAGGACGCTCGAAGCAGCGCCGTCCTCCAGGCGCTGTCCGCCTGCCGGGCCGTGACCGAGGAGAAAGCGAGGCTCGACTGCTACGACCAGGCGAGCGCGCGCCTCGCCGAGGCGGTCGACAAGAAGGAGCTGGTCGTCCTCGACCGTCAGGAGATTCAGGAGACCCGCCGCTCCCTGTTCGGCTTCAGCGTCCCCAACATCCCCCTGTTTCGCGGCGAGAGCGGCGCCGACGAGGGCAAGATCGAGACCGTGATCGCGGGGGCCGGCCGGCTCGAGGGCGGCAAATGGCAGATCAGGCTCGAGGACGGGGCAATCTGGCAGACCACCGAGGCCCGACTCAACTTCTCCGACCCGCGCCCGGGCCAGAAGATCATCATCCAGCGCGGATCGCTGGGCAATTACTTCCTGCGCGTCGACGGGCAGCGGGGGATACGCGGCCGCCGGGTCAGCTGACCCGGCTCGTCCCGGGGCAGGCCGGGAGTCGGACATGGGCGCACAGACCCCGCTCCGGCAGCCGGCTCAGCCAGACGTCGCCACCGTGCGCCCGGGCGATCCCGCGGGCGAGGGCGAGGCCGAGCCCGATGCCTCCGGTCGACGGATCGCGGGCCGAGTCTCCCCGCTCGAACGGGGTGAACAGCCGTTCCAGGTCATCGCCGGCGATTCCGGGGCCGTCGTCCTCGACGAGGAGAAGCGCGTCACCGCCCTCGCGGCGGACCCGGCACCGCGCCCCTCCGCCATATTTGACCGCATTGTCGAGGAGGTTCGCGACCAGGCGGCGAAGGGCGAGCGGGTCGCCCATCACCTCCACCGGCTCGGCCTCCGCGACCGCGACCTCGGCGCCCGTCTCGAGGAGGTCGTCCGCCATCGACTGGACGAGCGTCGCCAGATCGAGCCGATGGCGGTTCAGCCGCTCCTCCCCGCGCGCGAAGGCGAGGACTCCGGCGATCATGGCGTCCATGCGCTCGATGTCCTGGACGATCCGGTCCTTATGCTCGGGCGGCGCATATTCGGCTCGGAAGCGGAGGCGGGTGAGCGGCGTGCGAAGATCGTGGGCGACGGCGGCGATGAGCTTCGTCCGCTCGTCGACGGCGGTCGCGATGCGGCGCTGCATCTCATGGAGCGCGCCCGCGGCCGTTCGGATCTCGCGGGGGCCCGATCGCTCGAACACCGCTTCGCGGTCGCCTCGGCCGGCGCGTTCGGCCGTCTCCGCGAACGCCCGGATCGGAGCGACGAGCCGGCGCGTGAACAGCCAGGCGAGGGGGACAAGGACGAGGACGTTGGCGGCGAGCCACAGCAGCAGGAACGTGCCCGGTCCGGGCCAGCTCACCGGCGCATCGACGATCGCCCAGCGACCGTCGGCCAGCCGGACGGCGGAGGCGATGTCCTCGACCATCGCCGCGCCGCCCCGCTCGAACGGCGGAGCCGGAGGCGCGGCCTCGGTCGCCGGCGGTCGGCCGAGACCCATCAGCCACTGGCCGCCGGGGATCGGCAGCTGATCCTGGACCCGAACGTCGGCCGGCGGAACCGCGAGCAGGAGCGCCAGGGTGGCGCGGGCGCGCGCCTCCCGCCGGTTGTTCCGCTCCCACTCGGGCGCAGAGTCCTCGATCCTGACCCGAAGCGTCTGCCCCTCGCGCTCGACCGGGGCCCGGCTTCGGATCGCGGCGGCGACATCGCCGAAGGTGAACGGCTCGCTGCCCCCGGGCAGAGCCGCCAGCGCGGCCAGGCTGATCAGCTGGACGGCGATCGCGGTCGCGACGACGAGCGCGATCGTCTGGACGAAGATCGGGGCCCTGGACAGGCGCCTCATCGCCGCACCGGCCGGACCGAGAACATATAGCCTTCGCTGCGGACCGTGACGA
>DASQJV010000019.1:0-2360 GCA_035630855.1 Allosphingosinicella sp.
ATCACCGATCCGGAAACCGTCACGGCCAACGTCGTCTATGAAGGCGAGATGCAGGTCCGTGGCGGCCAGTGGACCCGCGGCTACCGCGCGCCGGATTCGACCGAGGCGCCGCGGCCCGAGGGCCAGCGCATCAACATGGTGACCGCGATCCGCCGCACCCTCGACCACGAGCTGGAGATCAACAAGAGGGTGCTCCTGTTCGGCGAGGATATCGGGCCGAAGGGCGGAGTCCATGCGGTGACCCTGGGGCTGCAGGAGAAATACGGGCCGGAGCGCGTCTTCGACACCAGCCTCAACGAGGAAGGGATCATCGGCCGGGCGGTCGGGATGGCGATCGCCGGCCTGATGCCGGTGCCGGAGATCCAGTTCCGCAAATATGCCGAGCCGGCGACCGAGCAGATCAACGATTGCGGGACGATGCGCTGGCGCACCGCCAACCGCTTCGCGGCGCCGATGGTGCTGAGGATCCCCGGCGGCTTCTTCAAGTGCGGCGACCCCTGGCACAGCCAGACCAACGAGGTCGCGTTCATCCACAATCCCGGCTGGCAGGTGGCGGTGCCGTCCAACGCCGAGGACGCGGTCGGGCTGCTCCGGACGGCGCTTCGGGGCAACGATCCGGTCATCTTCTTCGAGCATAGGGCGATGCTCGACGATTCCTGGGCCCGGCGGCCCTATCCGGGCGACGGCTACGCTTTGCCCTTCGGGCGGGCGAAGAAGGTCAGGCAGGGCGACGAGATCACCATCGTCACCTGGGGCGCGATGGTGCCGCGCTGCGAGGAGGCGGCGAAGCATGTGTCGGCCGACGTCATCGATCTCAGGACGCTGATGCCGTGGGACAAGGAGACGGTGCTCGAGAGCGTCCGTCGCACTCGCCGCTGCCTGATCGTCCACGAGGACCTTCGCACCGGCGGCTTCGGAGCCGAGATCGCCGCGGTGGTCGCCGACGAGGCCTTCCTCGACCTTGACGCTCCGGTGGCCCGGGTGACCATGCCCGACATTCCGAGCCCGCATAACCCGGTGCTGCTCAACTGGGCGGTTCCGAGCGTCGAGCGGATCCGGGCCAAGATCGAAGATCTGGTGGGGTTTTGACGGTGATCGACGTCCTCGTCCCCCAGGAGCAGGAGGGCACGCAGGCGGTGGTGCGCGCCTGGCTGAAGAAGATCGGCGACCGGGTCGAGGTCAATGATCCGCTGGTCGAGCTCGAGACCGACAAGGTGGCGATGGAGGTCCCGTCGCCCGCCGCCGGAGTGCTTCGCGAGATCGTGCTGGAGACCGACGCCGAGGCGGTGCCAGGGGCGGTGCTGGGCCGGATCGCGGAGCAGGGGGAAGCGGCCGGGAAGGATGAGGAAGAGAAACCGTTCGGGCTGAGCTTGTCGAAGCCCTCTCCTTCGGCCGATTTCGGGAAGGGAGGGGCTTCGACAGGCTCAGCCCGGACGGGTGGGGTGGAGCATCGTCTCTCTCCTTCCGTCCGCCGAGCCCTCCTCCAGCACGACATCGATCCTTCGCGGATCGAAGGCACCGGCCGCGGCGGGCGGATCACCCGGGCCGATGTCGACCGGGCGGTGGAGGAGGCGACCCGGGTCGGCCGGCCGGTGGAGGGCGTGATCCCGGCGGCGACCGGCGACATAGGCTCGCACTCCGTCCCCCACGACCGGATGCGGCTGAAGATCGCTCAGAACATGCTCGCCTCGGTGACCCGGGCGCCTCACGTCACCGCCGTGTTCGAGGCGGATTTCAGCGCGATCATGCGCCATCGCGAGCGCCACAAAGAGGCGTATGCGAAGAAGGGCGTCAAGCTTACCTACACCGCCTATATCGTCGCCGGCGCGGCCGAGGCGATGAAGGCCGCGCCGGCGATCAACAGCCGCTGGCACGAGGACCGGCTCGAGATTTTCGACGACATCAACATCGGGGTCGGCACCGCGCTCGGCGAGAAGGGGCTGATCGTCCCGGTTCTCCGCAAGGTCCAGACCCTGTCGCTGAAGGGGATCGCCGCCGGCCTCGACGAGCTGATCGAGAGAGCGCGGGGAGAAAGGCTGACCGCGCGCGACGTCTCGGGCGGAACCTTCACCATCTCCAACCACGGAGTCTCCGGCTCGCTCTTCGCGGCCCCGATCATCATCAACCAGCCGCAATCGGCCATCCTCGGGATCGGCAAGCTGGAGAAAAGGGTGGTGGTGCGCGAGGTGGACGGCGCCGATTCGATCCAGATCCGCCCGATGGCCTATGTCTCGCTGACCATCGACCATAGGGTGGTCGACGGCCACCAGACCAACGCCTGGCTGACGAGGTTCGTCGAGCTTCTGGAGGGGTGGAAGGATTGATCCCGTCATCCCGGCGAAAGCCGGGATCCATGAACA
>DASQJV010000020.1:0-2613 GCA_035630855.1 Allosphingosinicella sp.
CACCGGCAACGCCTCGCCGGCCTTCATCACCGTCACGGTCTCGGCGGTCTCGGTCGACGAGGACGGCGGCACCGCGCTCGTCTACACCTTCACCCGCTCCGGCGACATCGCCGCCAGCCTGGTCGCCAATTTCTCGGTGACCGGGACGGCGGATTCGGCGGACTTCACCCTGTCCGGGGCGACCAGCTACGACGGCGGCACGGGCCTCGGCACCGTCACCTTCGCGGCCGGCAGCAACAGCGTCCAGGTCACCGTCGATCCGACCGTGGACGGGATCCTGGAATATGCCGAATCGGTGGTGGTGGACGCCGGCAACAGCGCGACCGCCAACGGAAGCTTCGCGCACGCCTTCATCACCAACGACGACGCCGGCTCGATCATGATGCTGGCGGTCCCGCCGGGCGGCACCCCGCTCGGCGGCTCGCCGGAATGGCTGGTCTGAGGGGCTGAAGAGCGAGCGGGCGCTCCGGCGCCCGCCCGCCTCTTTCCTACACCCGATCCGGATAGACGGGCTGGATGTCGGTCGGGATGTGCGCCGTCGTCGCCAGCACCGCCCGGGCGCGCTCGTCGAGCCTCGCGTAGCGGTCGAAGAAGGCCTTGGTGCCGGCATAGTCGCCGTCGCCCTGGCGCCGGACCAGCTCGGCGACGAGGTCGCGAAGGCCCGCTTCCATCCGGTCGTAATCGACCCGGAAGCGGTCCGCGCCTTCGTCCCAGCGGAAGGCGCCCTTGTCCCTGAGATAGCTGTACTGCATCGCCGCGCCGCGGCCGTGCGCCTCGTCGGTTCCGAAGCGCACCGCCCGGAAGATCCCGACGAAATAGGTGGCGAGCAATTGCTCGCGCTCGGCCGCCGGAAGCTCGCCCCGCTTCATCAGGTAGAGGATGTTGAACACACCCATCACGTCCGCTTTCGCTTCCTCGCTGGCGCTGTACTGATCCTTGAGCTCGGCGTTGACCGTGGTCAGGCGGCCGCCGACGCTGATCGTCCCCGGCCCGAGGCTGTGCGACAGCTCGTGGAACAGGGTCTCCTGGGTCATGTATTTCTTCGTCACCAGCCGAGCCTGGTCGGGGACCAGCACCAATCCCGCCATCGGCGCCAGGATGCGGTCGTATTTGGCGCCGAGCACGTTGGCGAGGATCACCTTCTTCGCCCCCTTCGCCTCCCGGACCCGCTCGTCGTTGGGCAGGTTGAAGGCGATGGTCTGGACTCCGGGCACGTTGTCGCCGCCGCCGTGGACCTGGTCGGCGACCAGGATCGGCGAGGCGAAGGGCCGGTTGAAATTCTTGTAGCGTTCCTCGACCGGCAGGTTGCGCTCCATGTCGGGAAGCAGCGCCTTGTAATGCGACAAGGCCGAGCTCTCGCGCGGGTCCTGGACGGTGACGAAGGCCTCGAACGCCGTCTTCGTGCCGTAGAGCGAGTCGGTATAGACCTCGTACGGGCCGATCACGACCTCGATCGGGGTTCCGGCGACGTCCATCCAGGCCAGCTCGGATTCGTAATAATCGTTGGTCCGGAAGGCCTTGGCGCGAAGGTTCAGGAACTTGCGGAGCGAGGCGTTGCCGGTCCGCGCCGCGGCCCGCTCGAGCAGCTTGGCGGCGGGCTCCAGCCATTGCCGATATTCGACGCTGTAGGGCACGGCGACCAGCCGCTCGCCGCTTCGCTTCACCACCGTGTAGCCGCTGGTCAGAGCCTGCTTCTCGCCGGGATGGGCGGCGATGTAGGAGTCGAGCTCCGCCTTGGTCAGGTCCCCGGGGTAGAAGCCGGCGCCGGCCGGCATCTTCTCGCCGCCGTAGAAAGGATGGTTCTCGGCGAGCGTGTCCCAGGGCCCGAAATGGAGGTCGAACATGTCGAGCAGGGCCGCCTTTTGAGGGTGTGCGCTGCGCGCGATCTCGGCGCGGATGGTGGGATTCCCGGTCGAGCGCTGCCTGAGGTAGATGGGGTCCATCAGCTCGGCCGCCCGGATCAGCAGGTTGACGACCTCTTTCTCCTCGGCGCTGAGGAAGGCGGTGTTCGGAGCCATCTGGATCCGCGCGATCTTCGCCCTTTGCGCCGCGAGGTCGTAGCCATCCGCCTCGGAGGCGGCGGTCGCGGGCGGCTCAGCGGGCCTCGACGCGCAGGCGGCGGTGGCGAGCAGCAGGGCGGCGAGAGCATGGTGACGCAACTTGTTTCTCCTTCGGCGCGGACGATTGGAACGGCTGCGGCACGAGATACGTTCCGGACATCGTGACCACCAAAACGCCGCGCAGCCGCGAAAGCCGCATCTTCCAGCTCGAGCCCGGCCGCAATTGCTGGCGGGTCGCCCGCGCCCATCGCGCCGCCCTGATCGTCGACGGCTGCGACTATTTCCGGCTGGTCCGCCAGGCGATGCTCAAGGCGAAGAAGCAGGTCCTGCTGATCGGCTGGGACCTCGACACGAGGATCCCGCTCGACGAACCGGGCGGCAAGGGCGATCCCCCCAATTGCCTGGGGCCGTTCATCTCCTGGCTGGTGAAGCACCGGCCCGGGCTCAAGATCTACATGCTCGCCTGGAGCGGCATGGCCTATTCGGTGCTCGGACGGGGGACGACCCTGGCCCGGATGGGCGTCTGGCGGGCGAGCCGCCAGATCCATTTCAA
>DASQJV010000021.1:0-3187 GCA_035630855.1 Allosphingosinicella sp.
AAATAATGCATCTAAACCTCCTTGCGACCGATGATCCTCGGGAAGTAACCAGCTTCCACTCAGGCTTGGATCGGGTGAAATACTGAGAGGGTGATGGGAAGATCACTCTACTCGCCCTCCCCAGAGCCAGATAAATTGCGAAAATAGGGGACGCCGGTCCGACCGTCGTCGGCCCGGCGTCCCAACGGCGTCGAGGGTTGGCGCCGTTATTTCAACTGCGTCTTCGGAGTCAGGATCCGCACCACGACTCGGCGAGCCTGGTCGTCGCTGGTGGGCATGGTCTCCATCGGTGCCGCCGTGCCTTCGCCCATCGCGGAGGGCGAAAGGACCCGGCCCGGCTGGATATGGCCGGAGGTGCGCAGATAGGTGCTGACCGCCATCGCCCGCTTCAGGCTGAGGCGCTCGTTCGCCTGCGCGTTTCCGCGCGGGTCGGCGAAGCCGAGGATCGAGACCCGGTAATTGCCGTGCGACGCGGCCTTGGAGGCGATCGCCCGCAGCTGCTCTTTATACTGGGGGGCGATCGCGGCGCTGCCGGTCGTGAAATAGACCGTGGTCTCCTCGCGGATCACATATTCATTGCCGTCGATGATCGCCTGGCGAAGCTCGGCGCGCTCGGCCGCGGCCTGCTCGAGGCGGGCGTTCTGCTGCTCGAAAGTCTCGGCCGTGCCCGCCTTCGTGGCGACGGCGGCCCGCCAGTCCCGCTGCTTGAATTCGATCTCGTCGGCGGTGATGGTGTTGCCCTGAAGGTCCCCTTCGACCTTGATGATCAGGCCGGTCATCAGGCTGTCGGTGGCCCGGTCGATGTTGTTGAGGCCCCTGTCCTCCTTGATCTCCGTCGACGGAGTCATGACGACGGTGAGCGGTCCCTCGCGGGTGCGGAGATTAAGCTGGCCTTCGCTCATCGACATGATGACGCCGATTCTCTTCGCGTCTTCCGCGAGGGCGGGGGTGGCGAGGGCGGCGGCGGCGGCGAATAGCGCCAGGCTGCGGTTTCGAGCGTTCATGTCAACTCCTGCCTGACATTGTGGTGAGGCGAGTTAAGCCGGATGACCCGCAGGCCGACATCAGGTCTTTTCCTGAATTGGCTGAGCATCGTTGAGGAGGGGCGAGCCAAGCTGGGCCGCGCCCGGCATCAGGCTTTCCACTGATGGTTTTCGCTCGGAAAGCGACGGAATCTCCTTGAGCAATTCGAAGGAGACAGACGTGCCCCGCTCCTCTTCCGCCTTGGCCGGCAGCGCCATTTTGGAATCCAGGCACCGCGACGGCGCTCCGTCGGCGGCGCCCCCGCCGGACGCCGTTTCGGCCCGGGATATGGTGTGGATCGAGGGGAGGGCTTTCCTCAGGGGATCGGATCGGTACTATCCCGAGGAGCGGCCCAAGCGCCGGGTCTCGGTCGACGGCTTCTGGATCGACCGCACCCCGGTCACCAACGCCGAGTTCGAGCGCTTCGTCCGCGCCACCAACTATGTCACCCTCGCCGAGCAGGAGCTGACGGTGCTCGGCTTCCCCGACTCGAAACCTTTCGCCCTTCCGGCCGGCTCGATGGTGTTCAAGCCGTCCCGCGAGCCGGTTCCCCTCGACGATCCGTCGCGCTGGTGGGAGTTCGTCGCGCGGGCCGACTGGCGGCACCCGTCCGGCCGCGGCAGCTCGACCTTCGGCCTCGAGCAGCATCCGGTCGTCCACCTCGCTCTGGCCGACGTCGAGGCCTATTGCCGCTGGGCCGGGACCGTCCTTCCGAGCGAGGAGGAATGGGAGCTCGCCGCCAAGGGCGGGCTCGAGGACAAGGAGTTCGCCTGGGGCGATTCGCTCGAGCCGGACGGCCGTCGGATGGCGAACACCTGGATCGGGACCTTCCCGATCCTCCAGGACGATCCCGACAGGTTCAACGGCACCTCATCCGTGAAGGACTATCCGCCCAACGGCTACGGTCTCTACGACATGATCGGGAATGTCTGGGAATGGACGAGCGACTGGTGGCTGCTCCATCCGGTCGGCAAGGCCGGAGAGCCCTGCTGCAGCGTGAAGCGCCGCGCCAGCGCGGCGCCGGAGGATCCGCTGCATGTCCCCCGGCGGGTGCTGAAGGGCGGCTCGCACCTTTGCGCTCCGGATTATTGCCGGCGCTACCGTCCGGCGGCGCGGTTGCCCCATCCGATCGACACTGCTACCTCACATATCGGTTTCCGATGTGCGGTGCGGCCTTGTTGATGGATTATGAAGTGGCGGAGAAGGGCCGGCCGGGCGCCGATCAGCGGGAGCCGGCCAAACGCTCGCCGGAGGCCGGATCGGACTCGCCGGCGGCGGAACCGGAGTCGTCGCCTTGATCGCGGCCATCGCCCTGGCAGTCCGACAATGAGCCAAGGTCGGGCGCGACGGGCGCATCGAGCAAAGCGTAGGCCGCTTCGGCCCGGTTCAGAAAATCCGGATAGCGCCAGATATAGTCGTCGAAGGCGGTCACCTCGCCGAGGGTCATCTTCAGATATTCGTCGGGGTCGCGGCCCGCCAGCCGCGACGCCATCCTGGCGAGCGTCTCTATATCCGCGCTTCTGTCAACTTTCTCCAATCACACGCTCCTTTGAATTAAAATCCTTTTTTCGGAAAGAGCGTCGTGGGTTATGAACCGACCTACCTTAAAGCTGGGTTAACGATGTTCCGGCTGGAAAAGATCGTGTATCGTTCAGTCGAATCAAAATACCACCGGCAACGGATATAAATACAATAGATGAATATCATTCTATGGCGATGAAGACGGGAATAAGACGTATTCTGATCGCGGACGATCATGCGGCGGTCCGCAACGGCATTCGTAGCCTGCTCGAACCTTGGCCACAGATGCAGGTCGTCGCGGAAGCCGCCAGCGGAGCCGAGGCGCTGGAGATCGCGCGATCCTCTACTCCGGATATCGCCATAATGGACCTTTCGCTGCCGGGCGGACAGGGAATCGACCTCATTCTCGGCGTGAAGCGGGAGTCGCCTGAAACCCAGGTGCTGATCTACACTATGTACCGCTCCGAAAAGCTGGTCCGAGCGGCCTTGTTCGCCGGAGCGAGCTTTTATGTCGTCAAGGGAGATCCGAGCAGCGACCTGCTCGCCGCGCTGATGAATTGCCGGTGAAGCGCCGAGCCGGATCGTTGCCGGCGCTGCCGGCCGGGCGCCGATCAGTGTGAGCGGGCGCGGAGCGCGTTCGTGG
>DASQJV010000022.1:0-9994 GCA_035630855.1 Allosphingosinicella sp.
CCGTGCCCGACTGGCCGACGGAATATGGCGGCGGCGGCCTCTCGCCGGCCGAGACCAAGATATTGAAGCAGGAGATGGCGGCGATCGGCGCGCGCAATCCGCTGATGAGCTTTGGTATCTCGATGCTCGGGCCGGCCTTGCTCAAATATGGCAGCGAGGCGCAGAAGCTGCACTATCTGCCCGAGATCGCCCGCGGCAAGATACGCTGGTGCCAGGGTTATTCGGAGCCCAATGCGGGCTCCGATCTCGCCTCGCTCCAGACCCGCGCCGAAGATGCGGGCGATCATTGGCTGGTCAACGGCCAGAAGGTGTGGACCAGCTATGCCGACAAGGCGGACTGGATCTTCTGCCTGGTGCGAACCGACTTCCAGGCGCCCAAGCACAAGGGGATCAGCTTCATCCTGTTCGACATGGCGACCCCCGGGGTGTCGACCAAGCCGATCCTGCTCATCTCGGGCTCCTCGCCCTTCTGCGAGACCTTCTTCGACGACGTGAAGGTGCCCAAGGACCAGGTCGTGGGAGAGGTCAACAAGGGCTGGGACGTCGCCAAATATCTGCTCGGCCACGAGCGCGAGATGATCAGCGGAATGGGCCTGGGCGGCCAGACCGGGAGCCTCGGCGAGGCCCTGGTCGAGAGCGTCGGCCGAGACCCGGACGGGCGGCTCGCCGACCCGGTGCTCCGCGCCGACATCGCCCGCTTCGACGTCGACGCCATCGCCTTCCGGGCGATGTCGGAGCGCTTCATCGACGAGCTGAAGGTGGGGATGGCCCATCCCGCCCAGCCCTCGATGATGAAATATGCCGGGACCGAATTGAACAAGGCCCGCCACGAGCTGGTCATGGCCGCCGGCGGCTCCAATGCGCTCGAATGGGAGAGCGACCGAAGCCGCAAGGGCAAGTCGGCGCGCGAGTGGCTGAGGACCAAGGCCAATTCGATCGAGGGCGGGACCAGCGAGGTCCAGCTCGGGATCGTCGCCAAGCGGATTTTAGATCTGCCGGGGGCTTAGTGTCCCGGCGAAGGCCGGATCCGGAAGGAAGGCTGGGCCCCGGCCTTCGCGGGGGAACAAGGGAAGACTGAATGCCGCTCTACCTTACCGAAGACCAGGTCATGCTCCGCGACACGGCGCGGCAGCTGATGGCGGAGGAAGGCTCGATCGCGAGCCAGCTTCGCAAATATCGCGACATGGGCTGCAAGGACGGCTTCGGTCACGCCCTGTGGAAGCAGCTGGCGGAGCTCGGCTTCACCGGGATCCTGATCGGCGAAGCCGACGGCGGCCTCGGGCTCGGCCATGTCGAGGCGGGGATCGTGCTCGAGGAGATCGGCCGCAACCTGACGCCCTCGCCTTTCCTGATCAGCGCCGTCGCGGTGGTCGAGGCTCTGAAGGGCACGCCGCACGCGCAACGCTGGTTTCCCGGAATGCTCTCGGGCGACACGGTCGCGGCGCTGGCGGTGGACGAAGGGCCCAAGCACCGGCCCGAGGCGATCGCGATGCGGGCCGAGCGGGCCGGCAACGGCTTCCGGCTGACCGGGCGCAAGCAGTTCGTCGTCCAGGGCGCCTCGGCGGACGTCATCGTCGTCGCCGCCCGGACCGACGAGGGCCTGACCCTGTTCGCGGTTGAGAAGGACTCGAAGGGGCTCGAGGTCGAAGGCGTCAGGCTGGTCGATTCCAGCATCGGCGCCAGGCTCGATTTCCAGGGCGTCGAGGTGACCAGCGACGCCGTGATCGGCGAGGTCGGCGGCGGCGAGGAGGTGCTCGGACGGGTGCTGAACGCCGGCCGCGCCGGAGCCGCAGCGGAGATGGTCGGGCTTGGCTCGGCGGCGATGGCGATGACGGTCGACTATCTCAGGCAGCGGAAGCAGTTCGGCCGGGTGATCGGCGAGTTCCAGGTCCTCCAGCACCGCTCCGCCCATCTCTATTCGGAGCTCGAGATCGCCCGCTCGGCGGCCCTGAAGGCGCAGCAATTGCTCGACGAGGGCAGCCCGGAGGCGGAGCTGATGGTCTCGGTCGCCAAGGCCAAGGCGGGCCGGGCCTCGACCCTGGCGGTGCAGGAGGGGGTGCAGATGCACGGCGGCATCGGAATGACCGACGAATATGACATCGGCCTCTACATGAAGCGCGACCGGGCGCTGAACGAGCTGTTCGGCGACGCCAATTACCACGCCGACAAGCTGGCGCGGATGAAGGGATATTAGAAATTCCTCCCCCGCATTTGCGGGGGAGGGGGACCGCGCGCAGCGCGGTGGAGGGGTTCTTCTGAGTTCGGGGAACCCCTCCACCAGGCTTCGCCTGGTCCCCCTCCCCGGCAAATGCCGGGGAGGATTTAGGAGCTTGAATATGCCCCTCGACCCCGAATCCTTCGATCTCCTCCTCGCCACCGTCCGCCGCTTCGTGCGCGAGCGGCTGCGCCCGCTCGAGGAAAGGGTCGACCGCGAGGACGAGGTGCCTCCCGAGATCGTCGCCGAGATGCGGGAGATGGGGCTGTTCGGCCTCTCCATCCCGGAAGAATTTGGCGGCCTCGGCCTCACCATGTCGGAGGAGGTGCGGGTCGCGCTCGAGCTGGGCGGCACCACCCCGGCCTTCCGCTCCACCTTCGGGACCAATGTCGGCATCGGAAGCCAGGGCCTGGTGATGGCCGGGAGCGAGGCCCAGAAGGCCGAGTGGCTGCCGCGCATCGCGTCGGGCGAGATCGTCACCAGCTTCGCCCTCACCGAGCCGAGCGCCGGCTCGGACAGCGCCTCGGTCCAGACCCGGGCGGTGCGGGACGGCGACGTCTACCGCCTCACCGGCACCAAGCGCTACATCACCAATGCCGACAAGGCGTCGCTCTTCACCGTCATGGCCCGGACCGGCGAGCCGGGCGCGAAGGGCGTCTCGGCTTTCCTGGTGCCGGCCGACCTTTCGGGCGTCGGCGTCGGCCGGCCCGAAAGGAAGATGGGCCAGCAGGGCGCCCATGTCTGCGACGTCAATTTCGACGATGCCCCGGTGCCCGCCGCCAACCGCCTCGGCGAGGAAGGCGAGGGGTTCCGGATCGCGATGCGGGTGCTCGACCGCGGGCGGCTGCACATCGCCGCGGTCTGCGTCGGGATCGCCGAGCGGCTGATCGCCGACGCGGTCGGCTATGCGGCGGAGAGGAAGCAGTTCGGAAAGCCGATATCCGAGTTCCAGCTGATCCAGGCGATGGTCGCCGATTCCAAGACCGAGACGATGGCGGCGAAAGCCCTGGTCCTGGAGGCCGCGGCGCTCAAGGATAGCGGCGAGCCGATCACGCTCGAGGCGGCGGCGGCCAAATATTTCGCCAGCGAGACCGTCGGCCGGGTCGCCGACCGCGCCGTCCAGATCTTCGGCGGCGCCGGCTATATCGCCGATTACGGAATCGAGCGCCTCTACCGCGACGTCCGCCTGTTCCGGATCTACGAGGGGACGAGCCAGGTCCAGCAGCTAGTCATCGCAAGGGAGGTGATGAAGCGGGGAGGGTAAGCCGTCATTCCGGCGAAGGCCGGAATCCATGAACACCGCCGTACGAAGGCCCGCACGTCCGTGTCCATGGATCCCGGATCAAGTCCGGGATGACGGAGGGAATGGACAGGCTCACGACCGTTCGGGCTGAGCTTGTCGAAGCCCTTCCCTTTATCTTGCGCACAGGGAAAAAAAGCCCTTCGACAGGCTCAGGGCGAACGGGGTTTCTCATCCCCCGCGCCCCTCCTCACCATCAAATTCATTCGCGCCGCGGCGATTGGCTTCGCCCGGTCCTGCTGCCAGGCGTGGGCCTCGACGTTGGCGACCCGGCTGCCGAGCCGGGTCACCACCGCCGAGGCGAAGGTGTCGTGATCGGTTCCGCCGCGCATGAAATCCACGCTGACGTTGATCGGCCGGGCCGTCGCGCCCTCGCCCAGCGCCTCGTAGAGCGTCCCCAAAGCGGCGAACTCGAGCAGCCCGGCGATCGCCCCGCCGTGGAGGAATCCGGGCCGCCCGACCACTTCCTCGCGGAACGGCATCACCCAGAGCAGGCCGCCGTCCTCGCCGCGCTCGGCGCGCAGGCCGAGAAGCTCGGCATAAGGGGGGAGGGGGTGCATGAGGGTCCGTTACCGATTGCTTCCGACTCCGTCACCCCGGACTTGATCCGGGGTCCATGAACACGGACTTTGGAGGTTGGAAGCGACGGTGTTCATCGATGCCGGATCAAGTCCGGCATGACGGGCAAGTCGGCCGGCTCGTCGACATCTCGCACGGTCTCCATCACTTGCAATGACCACCCCAGCGCCTCGATCCTGGCAATCGTCTGAGCCGCGACGACGGGCGTGCTCCAGTCTATGCCCTCGAAGATCGATTGGTCGAACCTGCGCATTCCGAGCAGCGCATAGCCCCCGTCATGGGCCGGATGGATCACCGCATCATGATCCTCCAGCGTCTCCGCCGCCGCCTTGAGCCGGCCCCGATCGAGCTCCGGGCAATCCGCGCCGATGAGGAGGACCGGCTCCTTCGCAAGCACCCGCTCCGCCGCCCGCGCCAGCCTTTCGCCGAGCCCGCCTTCCCCCTGCGCCGTCAGCGCCAGGCCCTGCCGGGCCTCTTGCCACTCCGCCGGATCGGGCTCCCCGCAAAGCTCCACCGCCAGCCCGGTCGCAAGCGCCTCACCGACCGCCGCCTCGAGCATCTCGCGGGCCAGCTCCGCCGCGCCTTCCGCGCCCAGGGCCGGGATCAGCCGGGTCTTGACCCGCCCCGGCACCGGCGCCTTGGCGAAGATGACGATCCTCGTCACCCGCGCCGCCAGCGATGGTAGCGCTCAAGCCAGGCCAGCAGCCGCTCGGGCTTGTGCGCCTTCTTCCATTCGCCGGCGGCATATTTGTTGGCCTCGGCGAGGGTCGGATAGGCGTGGATGGTGGCGAGCAATTTGTTGAGGCCGAGGCCGTGCTTCATCGCCAGCACCGGCTCGGCGATCAGCTCCCCGGCATTGGCGGCGACGATGGTCGCTCCGAGCAGCCGGTCCTTGCCGGGCTCGACGAGCAGTTTGACGAAGCCCCGGTTGGCCCCCTCGGCCAGGGCGCGGTCGAGGTGGGAGAGGTCGTAGCGGACCACCTCGTGCTCGATCCCCGCCTCCCGGGCGGAAATCTCGTTATGGCCGACATGGGCGACCTCGGGATCGGTGAAGGTCACCCAGGGCAGCACGCGGTAGTCGGCCCGGAATCGCTTCAGCTGCCCGAACAGGCCGTTGACCGCCGCGAACCAGGCCTGGTGGGCGGCGAAATGGGTGAACTGGTAAGGCCCGGCGACGTCGCCGACGGCGTAGATGTTCGGGTAGCGCGTCTCCAGCCGGTCGTTGACGGCGACCGTCCGTCCGGTCTCGATCCCCAGCTCTTCGAGCCCGTAGCCGGTCAGCCGCGCCTTGCGTCCGACCGCGACGATGATCTCGTCGAACGGGATCGCGCTCTCCTCGCCCGCCGAGCGGACGATCAGCGCCTTGCCCTCGACGCGCACGGCGTCGTGGCCGGTCAGCACCTCCACCCCCTCCTCGCGGAGCACGGCCTCGACCAGGGCCGAGACCTCCTCGTCCTCCTTCGGCAGGAGCCTCGGGCCGTGCTCGATCTGGGTGGTCCTGATGCCCAGCCGGGCGAAGGCCTGCGCCAGCTCGGTTCCGATCGGGCCGCCGCCGACGATCGTGATCCGCTCCGGCTTGGTCTCGCGGCCGCGAAGCCTCTCCCACATCGTGTCGCTGGTCAGATAGCCGCTCTCGGCCAGGCCGGGGATCGGCGGGACCGCCGGCTCGCCTCCGGCGGCGATGACGATGGCGCGGGCGGTGAGCCGCTCGCCGCCGTCGATCTCGACCGTCCAGGGATCGACCAGCCGGGCATGGCCCTTGCGGACGTCGACCCCGAGTCCGGTATAGCGCTCGACGCTGTCGGCCGGTGCGATCTCGGCGATGATCCGGTGGATCCGCTCGATCAGCTCGCTAAACCGCACCTCCGGCTCGGCCGGAGCGATGCCGTAGGCGCCGGCGGTCCTTATCTCGTGGGCCGCCCGGGCGCTCCGGATCAGGGCTTTCGAAGGCACGCAGCCGGTGTTGAGGCAGTCGCCGCCCATCTCGCCTTTCTCGATCAGGGTCACCTTCGCCCGCACCGTCGCTCCGATCAGGGCGGTGACCAGGCCGCCGGCGCCGGCGCCGATGACGATCAGGTTGCGGTCGAAGCGGCGCGGCCTGCGCCAGCCGCGGTAGACGCGCCGCCGCTTCCACCCGCCGACCAGCGCCTTGGCGAGGAGCGGGAAGAGGCCGAGAAGGACGAACGAGCCGATCAGCGCCGGCGAGAGGATGTCGCTCGTGCTCCCGACCGCCGCGAGCCGGGTCCCGGCGTTCACGTAGACGATCGTCCCGGGAAGCATGCCGACCTGGCTGACCAAAGCGAAGGTGACCAGCCTCATCGCCGTCAGCCCCATGGCGAGGTTGATCAGGAAGAAGGGAAAGGCCGGGATCAGCCGGAGGGTGAGCAGGTAGAAGGCCCCGTCCCGGGCGATGCCGCGGTCGATCGCCTCGACCCGGCCGCCGAAGCGCGCCTTCACCCAGTCGCGGAGCAGGTAGCGCGAGGAGAGGAAGGCGAGGCTGGCTCCGATCGTCGAGGCGAAGGAGACGATCAGAGTCCCTTCCCAAAGCCCGAAGATCGCCCCGGCGGCGAGGGTCATGATCGCCGCTCCGGGAAGCGAGAGGGCGGTGACGGCGACGTAGAGCCCGAAGAATCCGGCGACGGCGGCCAGCGGGTTGGCGGCGACGAAGGCGGCGAGATCGGCCTGCCTCGCCTTGAGGTTGGCGAGGGTGAGCCAGGCGCCGAGGTCGAGGACGAAGAAGGCGCCGACCGCCAGCGCGATCAGGAGCAGGAGGAGGATCCGGCCTTGATTGCCCCGCTTCATCGTCCGGCTCCCGCCACTGACCCTCTCCCGTTCTTCACGGGAGAGGAGGGGCCCAAGCCGAAGGCTTGGGAGGCGAGGGTCTTGCTGACTCCGCGGTCCAGACCCTCACCTCCCACCGCTTCGCGGCGGGCCCCTCCTCTCCCGCGGAAAGCGGGAGAGGGGATTTTTCGTGGGCCTAACACCGCCCGACCATTTCGCCTATCTTGGCGCAATGGACGTCCTCGAAGCCGCGCCCCCTTCGCCCTTCATCGATCCCGCCGCTCGCCGGCTCGATCCGGCCAAGTTCCGCGATCCTCGCGTCACGGCCAAGGGCGAGCCCCGCGCCCGGGTCGCCTTCGAGCGGCTCGACACGCTCTGGATCAACACCGGCACGCTCTGCAACCTCGCCTGCACGAGCTGCTATATCGAAAGCTCGCCGACCAACGACTCGCTCGTCTACCCGACCCTGGCGGAAATGCTCCCCTATCTGGACGAGGCGGCCCGGCTCGGGGCCCGCGAGATCGGGTTCACCGGCGGCGAGCCGTTCATGAACCGCGAGGCCCCGGCGATGATCGCGGCGGCGCTCGAGCGCGGCTTCGAGGTGCTGGTGCTGACCAACGCGATGCGGCCGATGCGGCGCTTCGAGACGGTCCTGGCGTCGCTTCCCCGCGAGCATCTGACCTTCCGGGTCAGCCTCGATCACCACAGCGCCGCGGTCCACGAGGCCGAGCGCGGCGCCGGCACCTGGGCGAAGGCGCTCGACGGCCTTCGCTGGCTCGAGGCCAACGGCTTCCTGACCGCGATCGCCGGCCGCCAGCTCCCCGGCGAGAGCCTCGGGGAGGCGCGCCTCGGCTACGCCGCTTTGTGCCGGAGCGAGGGCCTCGCCGCCGGGGCCGGGCTCGTCCTCTTCCCGGCGATGGACGCCGCCGCCGACGTCCCCGAGATCACCGCCGACTGCTGGGACATCCTCCATGTCGAGCCCTCGGCGATGATGTGCGCGTCGAGCCGGATGGTGGTGAAGCCGAAAGGCGCCCGCAGGCCCCACGTCGTCGCCTGCACCCTGCTGCCCTACGATCCGCAATTCGCGCTCGGCCCGACCCTCGCCGATTCGGCCCGGGAGGTCCCCCTCAACCACCCCCATTGCGCCCGCTTCTGCGTGCTGGGCGGGGCGTCATGCTCGGGCTAGCAATCCTCCCCATCGAAAGATGGGGAGGGGGACCACCCGAAGGGTGGTGGAGGGGTAAATGGCGAGGCCTGTTCCAGCTACCCCTCCACTATGAGCAGGTGGACAGTGCCACGCACTGTCCAGCCCTGTCCGGGGGACAGGGCGACCTGCTCATTTCGTGTGGTCCCCCTCCCCATGCCAGGGCATGGGGAGGATGATCTCGGTCGTGATCCCCGCCCTGAACGCCGCCGCCACCCTCGGCCCCTGCCTCGCCGCGCTGGACGACGCCGATGAGGTCGTCGTCGTCGACGGCGGCTCCACCGACGACACCGCAGCACTCGCCGAAAGCCTTGGCGCCCGCCTCGTCCGCTCGCCCAGGGGACGCGGCGTCCAGCTCGCCGCCGGGGCGGCCGCGGCGGACGGAGACTGGCTGCTCTTCCTCCATGCCGACACAAGGCTCGCCCCGGGCTGGCGCGCCGAGGCCGAGCGGCACCTCGCCCGGCATTCTGGCAAGGCCGCCTGCTTCCGGTTCCGGCTCGACGCCGGCGAACGGCGGGCGCGGCTGGTCGAGGCGGGCGTCGCCCTGCGGGTGCGCCTGTTCGGCCTGTCGTACGGGGACCAGGGCCTGCTCGTCCCGCGCCGGCTCTATGACGAGGTCGGCGGTTATCGGCCGCTGCCGCTGATGGAGGATGTCGACCTGGTCCGGCGGCTCGGCCGGATCGGATCGCTCGACGTCGACGCGGTCACCTCGGCCGAACGCTGGAGGTCCGGAGGGTGGCTCAGGCGCTCGGCGCGCAACCTCCTCTGCCTCGCCTGCTGGCGCTGCGGGATGAGCGCGGAGCGCGTGGCGCGGCTCTATGGCTGACCCGGAGGCCCTGTTCCAGGCGGCGGCGGCGAGGCTCCGCGGCGACGGCGGCGGGCGCGACCTTCCCGCGGCGCTCGAGCTGTTCCGCCGGTCGGCCGGGGCCGGCAAGGTCGAGGCGGCGGTGATCTACGCCAACCTCCTCGCCGCCGGAGTCGGCGGACCGCGCAGATGGAGCGACGCCCTCCGGCTCCTCGCCGCGCTCGCCGAGGTCAACCCGCGAAGCCGCCGCGAGCTCGAGCGGATCGAGGCGATGAAGCTCGACGGCGAGGGCGATCCGCTCGATCTGCCCGAAGGCGAGGCGCTGAGCGGCCAGCCCGCCATCACCCGCTTCGAGCGCCTCTTCTCGGCCGAGGAATGCGCCTGGCTCGCCGCCTCGGCCGCGCCGATGCTCGAGCCGGCGGTGGTGGTCGACCCGGCCTCGGGTCGGCAGCGCCGCGATCCCGTGCGGGTCTGCGACAGCGTCGGCTTCACCTGGCCGCTCGAGAACCCCGCCGTCCACGCGCTCAACCGGAGGATCGCGGCGGCCAGCGGCACGGCGGTCGAGCAGGGCGAGCCGCTTCAGGTCCTCCGCTACCGCCCCGGCGGCGAATACCGGCCCCATTTCGACGCCATCCCCGGCTTCGCCAACCAGCGGACCCTGACGATGCTGGTCTGGCTCAACCAGGATTATGAGGGCGGCGAGACCCATTTCCCGACTCCCGGCCTGCGACTGAAGGGACGGACGGGGGACGCCATCCTCTTCCGCAACACGCGCCCCGACGGACGGAGGGACCCGGCCGCCGGCCATGCCGGGCTGCCGGTGAGGGCCGGGGAGAAAAGGATCGCCAGCCGCTGGATCCGGGCCCGACCGTTCGAGATGCCGGTGGGAAGAATTGCTGGGTGAAATTCCTCCCCCGGATTTCCGGGGGAGGGGGACCGCGCGAAGCGCGGTGGAGGGGCCTACGGGCGCCGGAAGAACCCCTCCACCAGGCTTCGCCTGGTCCCCCTCCCCGGCAAATGCCGGGGAGGAATTAAGAGGGGCACAGGTCCCGAGGTGGACTTGCTCCCCCGCCCTCCCTAGATGCTCCGCGCGATGAAAAGACGGTTCCG
>DASQJV010000023.1:0-15898 GCA_035630855.1 Allosphingosinicella sp.
GCGGAGCGGCGTGGTGGAGGGGAAATGCGGAGTCAGGATTGCCCCTCCACCAGGCTTCGCCTGGTCCCCCTCCCCCAGCAAGCTGGGGGAGGAATTGGAATCGCGCTTAATCCACATCTTCGACGTCCACCTTCTCGCCCGTGACCCGCTGCGACAAAGCCGCGGCCATGAAGCGGTCGAGGTCGCCGTCGAGCACGTCGGAAGGCGCGGTGGAGGTGACCCCCGTCCTCAAATCCTTGACCAGCTGATAGGGCTGGAGAACGTAGGAGCGGATCTGGTGGCCCCAGCCGATGTCGGTCTTGGCGGCATGCTCGGCGCTCGCCTGAGCCTCGCGGCGCTGGAGCTCGGCCTCGTAGAGCCGCGCTTTCAGCATCTTCATCGCCTCGGCCTTGTTCTTGTGCTGCGAGCGCTGGTTCTGACAGGCGACGATGATCCCGCTGGGCACGTGGGTGATCCTGACCGCGCTGTCGGTGGTGTTGACATGCTGTCCGCCGGCGCCGGAGGAGCGGTAGGTGTCGATCTTGAGGTCGCTCTCGTTCACCTCGACGTCGATGTCGTCGTCGACCACCGGATAGACCCACACGCTTGAGAAGCTGGTGTGGCGGCGGGCGTTGCTGTCGTAGGGGCTGATCCGGACCAGCCGGTGGACCCCGCTTTCGGTCTTGGCGTAGCCGTAGGCGTTCTCGCCCTTGATCATCAGCGTCGCCGACTTGATTCCGGCCTGCTCGCCGGCATGGTGGTCGACCAGCTCGACCTTGTAGCCGCGGCGCTCGGCCCAGCGGCTGTACATGCGCTGG
Source organism: Allosphingosinicella sp. (assembly GCA_035630855.1). GTDB lineage: Bacteria > Pseudomonadota > Alphaproteobacteria > Sphingomonadales > Sphingomonadaceae > Allosphingosinicella. The sequence continues at coordinate 798 of DASQJV010000023.1, forward strand.
AGCATCTCGGCCCAGTCCTGGCTCTCGGTGCCGCCGGCGCCGGCATTGACCTCGATATAGGTGTCGTTGGCGTCGGCTTCGCCGGCGAGCAAGGCGGCGACCTTGTCGCGCTCCGACCGCTCCGCCAGCTCCGCGAGCGAGGCGACCGCCTCCGCCTCCATAGCCTCGTCGCCTTCCGCCTCGGCCATTTCGAGAAGCTCGACCGTATCGTCCAGCTCCTGCTGGATCGCCCGGGTGGCGCCGATCGCCTCCTCCAGCCGCCGCCGCTCGCGCATCACCTCCTGGGCGGCCTTGGGATCGTTCCACAGGGCCTGGTCCTCGACCTTCGCGTTGAGGTCGTCGAGCCGCTTCAGCGCCCGGTCCCAGTCGAGGAACCGGCGGAGGAGGTCGAGCGCCGACCTGATCTGGTCGACATGGGCTTGCGCTTCGGCGCGCATGAGATGGTCTCCAATGGGCTGTTCCCCGGCGAAGGCCGGGGCCCAGACGTCTTGTATGCTGGATCCCGGCCTTCGCCGGGACACGGCCTGCGCTTACGCGCAGACCTAGTAAATCCCGCCCTGATTCTGCAAGAAGTCGCTGTCGCTCGGCGCCCGGGGTCGCTCGACCCGGACCTTGCGCGCGACCTTCTCCGGCGGCCGGTTCGCCATTTCGTCGCGCCGGATCGAGCGTCTCGGCTCGCTTTCCGGCTTGAACGCCTCCCAGATCACCGCCGCCTTGGGCTCGTCGGTCGGCCAGGCGCCGAACACCTTCTTGCCCGAGCGCCGGTCGATCCGGACCATCCGGATTCCGGCCGGAGCCCGGAAGGGCAATTTGGGCAGGTCTTTGAAGGCGACCTGGGCGAATTGCTTGAAGATCGGAGCGGCGAGAGTCCCGCCCTGGGCGTAGCCGCCCATCGGCCGCGGATGGTCGAAGCCCATGTAGATGCCGGCGACGATCTCGGGGCTGCCGCCGATGAACCAGACGTTGGTCGGGCCGGACGTGGTCCCGGTCTTTCCGAACAGGGGCCGCTTCAGGTCGCGAAGCACCACCGCGGTACCGCGCTGGACGACGCCCTCGAGGATATGCACCATCTGGTAGGCGGTGAGCGGGTCGAGCACCTGCTTGGTCCTGAGCGGCGGCCTCGGCATCGGCTTGCCGTCCCAGTCGCGGGCGTTGCAGCCTTCGCAGGGCCTGGTGTCGGCGCGATAGATGACCTTGCCGTTGCGGTCCTGGACATAGTCGATGAGGGTCGGCTTCACCTGCCGGCCCTGGTTGGCGAGGATGGCGAAGGCGTTGGTGATCTTGATCACCGTGGTGTCGCCGGCGCCGAGCGCGATGGCGAGGTAATTGGGATAGTCGCCGACGCCCATCAGCCTCGCGAGCCGGGTCACCTTGTCCATCCCGGTCTGGTTGGCGGCCCGGACGGTCATCAGGTTCCTGGACTGCTCGATCCCCCAGCGCATGGTCTGCGGCCCGGCATTGCCGCCGGAGAAGTTGCGGAAGCATTTGTTGCCGAGGCCGGCGCCCTGCCAGACGCAGAAGGCACCGTCGACGATGATCGAGGCCGGGGTCATGCCGTTGTCGAGCGCGGCCGAATAGACGATCGGCTTGAAGGTCGAGCCGGGCTGGCGCTGGGCCTGGACGGCGCGGTTGAAGTCGTCGCCGCGCGAGTCGAAGCCGCCCTGCATGGCCAGCACCCGGCCGGTCGCGACCTCCTCGACGACCATCCCGCCCTTGACCTCCGGGATCGAGCGAAGCGACCAGATGCCGCCGTCGTTCTTGACCGCGATCACCATTCCCGGCCGGAGGAAGTTGAACGCCGCGGTGCCGGTGCCGCGCTTGGGCATCGACGCAGCATAAGCGGGCAGCTCGCCCGTCGACCCGTCGGTGAAGCCCAGAGTCGCGCTCTGCCCCTCGCGCGAAAGCACCACCGCCGCCCGCCAGTCATCGTAGCCGACCCCGAACGGGGCCCGGGCCAGCTGGGCGCGCCAGTCGCCGGAGACGTCGATCTTGAGGCCAGGATCGCGCCAGCCCTTGCCGCGGTCGTAGCGCATCAGCCCGTCGCGAAGCGCCGTCTCGGCCGCTTTCTGCTTGGCAACGTCGAGCGAGGTGCGGACCCACAGGCCGCCGGTATAGACTCCGTTCGGCCCCTTCTCGGTCTGCTCGCCCCAGCGGACCATCAGCTGGCGCCTCACCTCCTCGACGAAATAGCCGCCGAAATTGCGGACCGAGCTGTTCGCGAAGCGGACGGTTCCGAGCGGCTCGGCCTGGGCGGCGGCGCGCTGGGCGGCGCTGATCTTGCCGTTGCGCTCCATCTCGGCGAGCACCCAGTTGCGCCGGTCGAGGGCGCGCTGGGTCTGCCTCTGCGGATCGTAATTGCTCGGCGCCTTGGGAAGGATGGCGAGATAGGCGACCTCATGCAGCTCCAGCTGAGCCACATCCTTGCCGAAATAGGCCCGAGCCGCCGCCTGGACGCCATAGGCGTTCCGCCCGAGGAAGATCTGGTTGAGGTACAAGGCGAGGATCTGCTGCTTGGTCAGGACGTTCTCGATCCGGCGGGCGAGGAACGCTTCCTTGATCTTGCGGGTGACCGAATATTCGTCGCCGAGCAGGAGGTTCTTGGCGACCTGCTGGGTGATGGTCGAGCCGCCGCGGGCGCGCTCGCCGCTGCCGACCTTCGAGATATAGTCGCCGACGGCGCCGACCAGGCCCGGATAGTCGATCCCGCCGTGGCTGAAGAAGGTCTTGTCCTCGGCCGAGGTGAAGGCGTCGACGAGTATCTGGGGGAATTCGTCATAGGAAAGCTCGACCCGCCGCTCGCGGGCGAAGGTCTGCACCGGCTCGCCGTCGATTCCGCGGACGTTGGTCGGGAGCGGCGGCTGGTAGGTGAGCAGGGTCTCGGCCGACGGCAGGTTGCGGGCGAACAGCAGCCAGAGCAGGAAATAGAGGACGATCGGGATCGCGGCCAGATAAGCCAGGATGCGGACCCACCGGCGCCCCCAGGCCCGCCGGACGGCGCCCCCGAAGCGGCTTCCGGCGTCGCGATAGAGGGTGAGTCGGGTCGGGGCGGCGTCAGCGGACATTCAGGGAAGCTCTAGCCGATGATGGCGGTGGGGTGAAGCGGCTGCGGGCTTGACTTTTCGGAATTATCGTATATACAATAATTATGTGAAAATCGAATTCGACCCGGAGAAGCGCGAAAAGGTGCTAAGAGAAAGGGGTCTCGATCTGGCCGATGCCGCGGAGGTGCTCAGCGGCGATTGTTATGAGATACCGGATGACCGTTTTCCTTATGGTGAAGCGCGATGGGTTTCCCTCGGCTTCCTTCGCGGGCAGGTCGTTGCCTGCGTTTGGGCTTTAGGAGAGGAGGACTGCGTTCGGATTGTCACGATGTGGAAGGCGAACGGGAATGAGCAAGCGAAATACTTCAGATTCATCGAAGGTCGCTGAGGAAGGCCAGCCCTTCCTTCCGCCGCCGCCGGAGTTCGATGAGGACGAGACAATCGAATTTGGGGATGATTTCTTCAAGCACGCCGGTATCCGACATGGAGGGGTCTGGGTGCGCAAGCCCACCGGCAGGCTCACGCGCGACGGCGTCGTACCCTATCCGGCAGCGAAAGAAGATGAGCAGTAAACGGGCGCTTGGCGGGGCCGCCGTCGAGGAGCCTGCGGTAAAGAACGCCAAGCGTGGGCGGCCGCCGAAGCAGCCGGATGAGCGCAAGGAGCTGGTTTCGCTACGCCTTTCCCAAGACGTGCTGGCTTGGCTGCGAAAAGGTGGCCCGGGTTGGCAAACCCGGTTGGAGGGAATCTTGCGCACCGAGATGAAGGCTGGCCAAGCCGGGGAATAGCTTATCTCGCCGCCACCCGCACCAGCTTCCTCGCGAAATGGGTCTCGATCGCGCTCTTCATGCCCATCGCGATCTGCTGCCGGCCCTCGGCGGAGTCGATATAGGCGGTGTCGGTGGCGTTGGTCAGGTAGCCGGTCTCGAAGAGGATGGAGGGGACGTCCGGAGCCTTCAGTACAACCAGCGAAGCGAAGCGGTGATATTCGGGGCGGAAGGGGAAGTAGGCCGAGGCCTCGCGCTTGAGCAGCGCCGCGAACTCCGCCGAGACGGTCATGCTCTCGCGCTGGGTGAGATCGATCAGGATCCGGTCGACGCCCGAATCGCCGCTCAGCGCCGAGCCCGCGATCCGGTCCGACTGGTTCTGCTGCTCGGCGAGCAGGGCCGCCTCCCGGTCCGAGGCGACTTCCGACAGGGTGTAGATGGTCGCCCCGCGGGCGCCGTCATTGGCGGGCGCGGCGTCGGCGTGGATCGAGATGAACAAGGCGGCGCGCATCCTTCGGGCGATCTCGTAGCGGTCCTTGAGCACCAGATAGCGGTCGTCCTCCCGGGTCATCGCCACCCGCACCCGGCCGGACGCGGCGAGAGCGTCGCGGATGGCTGTGGCGATGGCGAGCGTGACGTCCTTCTCCCGCCTCGATCCGAAGGGCGAGATCGCCCCCGGATCGCGGCCGCCGTGCCCGGCGTCGAGGATGACGAGCGGGCGGCCGGGATCGCCGAGCGCGCGCGGCAGGTCCGCCGCCGGACCGCCGTCGCCGGCGACCGCGATCGGCACGCCCTCGTCGCCCTGCCCGCGATCGCCGGGCGCCGCGACCGCGGTGACGAGAGCGATCAGGAAGGCGATCAGGAGGTCCATCGCCAACCACTATCCCGGCGGCCGCCGCGCTTGGCAAGCGACCCTCTCTCTCTCCGCCCGGCCGCCGTGGGGGTGGACATTGACCGCAAGGCGCGGAGTGTCCTGCCGGCGGCGCCATGCGAGGAGCGTCCATGGACTTGACGGGGTTTGATCGGCAGGCGGTCGGCGCGGCGCTCGACGAGCAGGGCTGGGCGCTTGTCCCCGGACTTCTCGGCGAGGAGGCCTGTCGCCAGGCCGCCGGCCTGTGGCGCGACGAGGACCGCTTCCGGAGCCGGGTGGTGATGGCGCGGCACGGCTTCGGCCGGGGCGAATATCGTTATTTCGGCTATGCGCTGCCGGGGCCGGTCGCGCGCCTCCGGGCGGCGCTCTACCCGCCGCTGGCCGAGGTGGCGAATCGCTGGCAGGAGGCGCTGGGCCGGACCGCGCGCTACCCCGCCGAGCATTCGGATTATCTCGCCCGCTGCCGGGCCGCGGGCCAGGCCCGGCCGACGCCCTTGCTCCTGCGCTACGGGCCGGGCGACTATAATTGCCTCCACCAGGATCTCTACGGATCCGAATCCTTCCCGCTCCAGGTCGCCATCCTGCTGTCCCGGCCCGGCGAGGATTTCGCCGGCGGCGAGTTCCTCCTCGCCGAGCAGCGGCCGCGCCGCCAGTCGAGGGCGACGGTGGTTCCGCTGGGGCAGGGCGGCGCATTGGTCTTCGCGGTCAGCGAGCGCCCGGTGCGGGGAAGCCGGGGCTTCTACCGCGCTCGGATGAAGCATGGAGTGAGCACCATCCGCTCGGGCGAGCGGTTCACCCTGGGGGTGATATTCCACGACGCGGCGTAATCAGCCTTCCCGAGCAAGCTCCGGAGGATTTTCAGACCGTCAGAGCGACAAACGGCACCGGGGCGCTTTTCCTCAGCACGATCGGGTGGCCGCAATCGGCTTGGAAGAGCTCGCCGTCGAGCAGGACGTTCGAATGGTCTCCCTCGATCCTGATCTCGTCGCCGCGCTCGAGATGGACCCCGGAGAGGCGCTTGCGGCCGAGGCGGCCGCGGATCGCGGCGATGAAGGCGCCGAGCAGCGAGCCGAGATTGCGGTCTATGATCAGCATCTGCATGGCCCCCATCCGGGCTCCGGCGCCGGGCATCGAGCCCTTGAACAGAAGCCGCTGAAGGGTCGTCACCATCAGGAAGGCGAACTTGCCGTTGAGCTCGCCGCTCTTCATCCCCGAGACCCTCAGAGTCGCCGGCGGCGGCGGAAGGAAGCTCGCCCGGCGGCCCAACGCGACCCCGAGCAGGCCGAGCAGGAGCGCCAGCGCGTGGGCCAGCCAGTTGGGAAGGCCGAGCGGATAGAGCTTGTCCCGGCAATAGAGCATGGTGTCGGCGAGATAGGCGCCGCCCAGGAACATCCCGAACACCGGCTTGCCGTGCCCGGAGCCGCCCGACAGGGTGATCAGCTCGCGCTGGACGATGTGCGGGGCGAGGTCGGTCCGGGCGATGGCCAGCACCCGCTCGAGGGTCTCGAGAGCGTCGGCGCCGGCGCCGAGATCGTAGGCGATGAGGTTGGTCTTGCCGTTGGGAAGGACCGCCACCGGCGGCGGATTGTCGCCGAAATGCCGGCCGTTGTAGATTTCGGTCAGAGCGGCCTGGACGGTGCCGTCGCCGCCGTTGATCACCAGCACCCTCGGCTCGACCAGCGCGATGGTCCTCAGCGCGGTCGCGATCTGGTCGACCTGCTCGACCTCGTAATGGAAGATGTCCTTATGGGCGGCGCAAAAGCTTCGCACGGCCGGGAGCAGCGCCCTGTTGCCGGTGGAGCGCGGGTTGGAGAGGAGTGCGACCCGGGCCATTCCTACCGGCCGATCGGGGCGATGGAGAGGCCCTGGCGGTAGTTGAGCACCACCGGCACCGTCTTCACGCCGCGGCCGACCGCCACCGACACCGCTCGGGCCGAGGGCTTGAGCTTGAGGATCGAAAGGTGCGGGTTGTTCGAGAAGCCGCCGCCATCGTTCCAGCTGCTCTTGCCGTTATTGTCGGCGTCGTGGCGGACCGCGATGGCGTAGGTGCCGGCGCTCGGAACGGCGACGCAGACGTTCATCGCACCGGCCCGGGTGACCGGGAGGTCGATCCGCTTCATCTTCTTCCCCCGCTCGAGGAAGTCGGCCGGATTGCCGCCGTAGAGCTGGATGCGCAGCTTGCCGACCCGGTTCTTGAAGCCGTTGACGCTGACCAGCAAAGCGGGCCGGTTGGCCCCGGGGCTGCACGCCGCCGCGTCGGGTCCGAGCGCCGCCTGCGCCGGAGCGGCGCCGGCGGTCAGCGCGGCCGCGAGGACGGCGGCGGGAAGAAACAGTCTCGACATCGCCGCTAGAACTCCCGGGCGCTTGCGCCGCCGCGACGAGCGGCAGGACGCGTGAATGAAGGCCCCCATCAACCTCCAATCGCCCAGCCTTGCGGCCAAATTGTGGTCGTGGCGGGTCCAAAAGCGTTCCCAAGCCCCTGAATCGTTTCGATTGTGGCAGGGGAGAAACCCTTAGTCCGCGCCGGATTTGCCAGGTCTATGCTGGACGCTTCATCCATGTTAGCCTTGCTCCGGGTCCCGTGGTCACGCCGGGGCCCAAGGCGCTTCGGCCGCCCCGCGGCCGGAGCGTCTCTTTTGATAGTAGATGAAGGGGGAAGCTAATGCGAATGATCGTCAAAGGCGCGATGGTCGCCGGTCTGATGGCGCTGGGTGCCTGCAACAACTCGGCCTCCGAGAAAGCGGCCGACAATGTCGAGGCCGTCGCCGACAACCAGGCGGATGCGCTCGAGAACCAGGCCGACGCGATCGAGGCCACGGCCGAGAACAAGGCCGACGCGCTCGAGAACAAGGCCGACGCGATCGAGGAGAAGGCCGAGGTCAAGGCCGACGCGATCGAGGACAACGGTCAGTAAGCCGTCCAGGGGCCGGCGGCGCCGGCCCCTGCACACCATCTCCTTCGCCTGACCACGGCCGGCGCCATCGCCGGGCCGGCCGAAGCTGCTAGCCGGACCGGATGCACGGCACCGATCCTGGCAGGCTCAAGAACCGGCGCTTCGCCGCCCGGCTGGGCTTCGCCGCGGCCGGGATCCGGACCGTCTTCCTCCGCGAAAAGAGCTTCCGCGCCCAGTGCGCCGCCGCCCTGGCCGCCGCGCTCGTCCTGCTCATCGTGCGCCCGGGCCCGGTCTGGACGGCTCTGGTCGCCCTCTCGGTCGGCCTCGTCCTCGCCCTCGAGCTGGCCAATTCCGCCCTCGAATATCTGCTCGACCACCTCCATCCCGGCCGGGCGCGCGAGATCGGCGCCGCCAAGGACGCGGCGGCGGCGGCCGTCCTCCTCGCCAGCCTCGCCGCGGCGGCAGTGGGCGCGCTGATGCTGCTGGCGACCCGGAGCGGCGGCTGAGCCAGGGCGAATCGTGCCGGGCGGGGAACGATTCGCCCGCCTTGCTCGCTTTGACGCCGGGCCCGATGGGGCGGCCCTTATTTCCGAGGAGAAAGTGATGCGTAACAAAGCAGCGCTAGCGCTCGCGTCGGCCGGCATGATCGCCATGCTCGGCGGCTGCGAGACCGTCGCCGAGGAAGCCAATGAGGCGGTCGGCTTCGAATATGTCGCGATGCTGGCTCCGGCGGGCGGAGGCGCGGCCGCCGGCAAGGCGGAGATCAGCCTCAACGACGCCACCAACACGCTCTGCACCGATCTCGAGCTTTCCGGGGTCACGATGAAGGTCGGCCATATCGTCGGCCCGGGCGACAGCCTGATCGCGACGCTCGACGTTCCGAACGACAATGACGCCGACGATTGCGACGCCGTCACCGACGCCCAGCTCGATGCCATCAAGGCCAATCCGGGCGCCTTCAAGGTCCATGTCGGAACCACCACCGGCGACCTCTACGGAACCCTCGTCAAGGAGGGCTGAGGGAGCCTTTGCACCGTCGCCCCGGCTTTCGCCGGGACGACGGGCGCGTTCGAAATTGCCGAACCGGGGCGGAACCGTGCCGCCTCCGAAACGTCTTGTCCTCATCGGCCGCGTCTTTCAGCCTGCGTGCCGCGGGAGAAGTCCATGACCCTGATCCTCATCCTCGTCGTCGGCGCCGTCGTCGGCTGGCTCGCCGGAATCATCACCAAAAGCGGCGGCGGCCTCCTGTTCGACATCCTCGTCGGAATCGTCGGCGCCCTGATCGCGGGCTGGCTGTTCGGAGGCGGAGCCTCGATCCTCAACGGCCCGCTCAACATCGAGGCCTTCCTCTACTCGCTGCTCGGGGCGGTGATCCTGCTCCTCATCGTCAAGCTGATCCGCCGCGCGACCTGAGTTCCGCCGCCTCCTCTCCCGCGCCGGGCGGGAGAGGAGGCGTCAAGGCTTCAACCGATAGACCGGCATCTCGCCGACGCCCTTCAGCGTCAGGGTCTCGGGCGGGTCGAACCCGGCCTGGTCCCGGACCCGCATCCAGGTCGCCTCCGACACCGCGATGCCGTTGATTCCCGCCGCGCTCTCGATCCGGCTGGCGATGTTCATCGTCTCGCCCCAATAATCATAGGCCATCCGGGTGGCGCCGATCACGCCTCCGACGACCGCGCCGCTGTGGATCCCGATCCGCACCTGAAGGTCGATTCCGCATTCCGCCTTCACTTCGGGAAGGCCGTCGATCACCGCTTTGGCGAAGGCGAGGGCGGCCCCGGCGCTGTTGCGCGCCGGAGCGTTGCCGCCGCTGATGGCGAGGTAGGAGTCGCCGATCGTCTTCACCTTCTCCACCCCCGAGCGCGCCGCGCAGCGGTCGGCGAGCGAGAAGAAGGCGTTGAGGAGATCGACGAGATGGCCCGGCGAGATCGACTTGGCGAGCGCCGAGAAGCCGATCACGTCGATGAAGATGACCGACGCGTCGCCGAAGCTGTCGGCGACGATCTCGCCGTCCTTGAGGCGCCTGGCGACCTTGGGCGGGAGCACGTTGTAGAGCAGGTCCTCGGTCCGGGCGCGCTCTTCCTCCAGCGCCTCGCGAAGCAGGAAGGAGGCGCGGTGGGCGCGGTCCAGCGCCCAGTGCAGGAACAGCATGATCGCCGCGCCCGAGACGTAGCTGACGATCCCGTAGAGGCGGCCGGCCAGGTTGGTCTCGAACGCGATGACGACCCCGCCGTAAAGCGCCGCGTGGCAGCCGAGCCAGGCGAGGAACCAGCGCCTGTGCCCGATCATCGCGAAGGCGGCGAAGGCGGTGACGATGAGCGGATTGATGATCACCGCCGAGTGCCTCAGCGGCGCGAGGCGCTGGAATTCCGAATAAAGGACGACATTGTCGGCGAGGACGAGGGCGGCGAGAACCAGCAGGCACAGGAAATCGATGGCGGGATAGCGCGGATAGGCCGGCCAGAAGGTGGCCGCGAAATAGCCGGCCAGGACGACCAGGGTCGGCACGATCAGCTTCATGAACCGGACTTCTTCGGCGAGCGTGAAGAAGAAGGGGTTGAGGATCGCGTAGGCGAGGATCACCGCCGCCGCCAAAGCGGCGTAGATCCGGACCGAGGGCAGGCGGGCGCGGCGTTCCTCGAGCGCGAAACGGAGCTCGGTCGAAGGGTCGGCGAACCGCCCGGTCGGATTCATCGGCATTCCCCCCAGTTCCGACAGGCTAGCATAAGCGCATTGCCATTGGGTGCCTATCCGCGCCGGGGGCCGCAATCCCGTGAGCGGACGCGACTCCTTCGCCCCATTTGCCCTTTTCCGGAATTGCTCTAGCTAGCGGCCCATGCCCGGAGCCGCCGCTTCATGAACCTTCGCCATATCGAGATCTTCCACGCCGTCTACGTCAACGGGTCGGTCAGCGCCGCGGCGCGGGCGCTCAACGTGTCGCAGCCTTCAGTCTCGAAGATGCTCCGCCACGCCGAATCCCTGCTCGGCTTCCAGCTCTTCCAGAGGACCAGCGGCGGGCTGGTGCCGACCGAGGACGCCCATGTCCTGTTCAACGACGCCCGCGAGATCCAGGACCGGGTCCACGCGCTTCGCGAGGCCGGCCGGCACCTGAAGCGGGGCGAAGGCGGGATGCTCCGGATATCCGCTCTGCCGTCGCTGGCGCTCCAGGCGATCCCGGTGGCGGTGTCGCGCTTCCGGCGAAACCACGAGAAAGTGAAGTTCGACCTCCAGACCGTCCATCACGACGACCTGCTTCGCAAGCTCTACGAGCGCGAGACCGACGTCGCCGTCGCCTTCCAGGTCCCGCCGGCGGCCCCGATCGGCCATCGCTGGCTCGGCCAGGGCGAGCTGGTCGTGCTCTACCAGGAGCAGGACATGCCCGACGCCCCGGCGCGGGTCGAGCTCGGGCGGCTTGTCGGCAAGCCGTTCATCAGCCTCGCCGCGAGCGGGCCGATCGGCCAGCTCTTCACCCAGGAGCTGCAACGCCTCGACCTCGAGCTCGACGAGATCGTGTCCGCCAGGACATTCTACATCGCCACCGCTTTGGTCCGCCAGGGCGTCGGGATGACCGTGGTCGACAGCTTCACCGCCCAGGCGTCGCTGGCGCCGGGCCTCTCGGTCCGCCCGCTCGAGCCCAGGCTCGTCTTCGACATCCACGCCATGTACCTGACCAACCGACCGCCCAACGCGCTGGCGACGGACTTCCTCAAGACCCTCTCCCGGGTGCTGGGGTCGGAGTAGGGCTCAGGCCCTGATAAATCCTCCCCGAGCAAGCTAGGGGAGGAATTGAGGAATTCAGAGCCGCCATAACGCTAGATTATGGCGAGCGGCCCACTCGCTATGCTCGCAAGAGCGCCGGGGGGCGATAGGCTCCAGCCATGATCCCGGGTCCCTATCTCCTCTATCTCGGCCATTGCGCCGACGCGATGAGCATCAAGACGTCGCGCGGCCTGGCGACCTTCCGCCGCGAGGATTGCGTCGGCGAATATCGCCACGACGATTGCCCGCTGACTCTGGACCTCCCGAGGCTGACCATGGCCGAGGCGGTCGCGGCCGGGGCGCGGACGCTCGTCCTCGGAATCGCCGGAGCGGGCGGAAGGCTGGGCAGCGACCTCGTCGAGGACGCCGCTCTGGCGCTCGAGGCCGGGATGAACGTCGCCGCCGGACTCCACCAGCGCCTTCGCGACGAGCCCTGGCTGGTCGCGCTCGCCGCGGACCGGGGCCTCCGGCTCTTCGACGTCCGCGAGCCTCCGGCCGACCTCGTCGTCGGCAACGGCTATTACCGGCCCGGTCGCCGACTGCTCACCGTCGGCACCGACTGCTCGGTCGGCAAGATGTACGCCGCTCTGGCGATCGCCTCGGCGCTCCGCGATCGCGGGGTCGCCGCCGATTTCAGGGCGACCGGGCAGACCGGGATCCTGATCGCGGGCGAAGGCGTCCCGGTCGACGCCGTCGTCGCCGATTTCATCTCCGGGGCGATCGAGCGGCTGGCACCCGCCCGGCACGACGAAGGCTGGGACGTGATCGAGGGGCAGGGGTCGCTGTTCCACCCGAGCTTCGCCGGAGTCTCGCTCGGCCTCCTCCACGGGGCCCAGCCGGAGGCCATCGTCCTTTGCCACCGGCCGGACCGGACCGACATGCGCGGCCTTCCGGGACGGTCGCTTCCCGATCTCGGCGAATGCCTCGACCGCAACCTCGAGGCCGCCCGGCTGACCAGCCCGGTCGTCCGTTCGGTCGGCATCTGTCTCAACACGTCCGGGCTCGAGCCGGACGAGGCGCGGCGGCTCTGCGACAGCATCGCCGACGCGCTCGGCCTGCCCTGCACCGACCCCGTCGCCTTCGGGGTCGGGCCCATCATCGACGAGCTCCTATGCCTCGAAGACTCCACGCGCGGCACGATCGCTTCGCGCTGAGCCGCCCGTTCCGGATCTCGCGCGGAGTCAAGACGGCCGCCGACGTGATCACGGTGACGGTCGGCGAGGGCGATGTCGCGGGCCGCGGCGAAGGCGTTCCCTATCCGCGCTACGGCGAGAGCGTCGAGGCTGCGCTGGCCGCCGTCGAGGAGGCACGGCCGGCGGTGGAGGCGGGGGCCGGCCGGGAGGCGCTTCAGGCCCTGCTTCCGCCCGGCGCCGCCCGCAACGCCGTCGACTGCGCCCTGTGGGACCTGGAGGCCCGGCTGTCCGGCATCGACGTGGCGAGCCGGCTGGGCGTGGCCTGCGACCGGCTGGTCAGCGCGATCACCCTCGGGATCGACACGCCCGACGCGATGGCCGAGGCGGCGGCGCTTCACTCGCGGGCGCCTCTGCTCAAGGTCAAGGTCGATTCCGACGACCCCGCCGCCCGGATCCGCGCCGTCCGGAGCGCCGCGCCCGCGGCCGCCCTCATCGTCGATCCGAACGAGAGCTGGGACCAGCGGCTTCTCGAGGAGATGCAGCCGGTCCTGCTCGAAGCGGACGTCGACCTGATCGAGCAGCCCGTGCCGGCCGATTCGGACTCCTGGCTGGCGGGCTTCGTCCCGGCCGTCCCGATCTGCGCCGACGAGGCGGTCCATGTCGCCGCCGACCTCGACCGGATCGCGCTCCGCTACCAGGCCGTCAACGTCAAGCTGGACAAGACCGGGGGCCTCACCGCCGCCCTCGAGCTCGCGCACGCCGCCCGCGCCCGGGGGCTGATCCTGATGACGGGCTGCATGGTCAGCACCTCTTTGTCGATCGCGCCCGCCTTCCACGTCGCCGCTATGTCCGACTTCGTCGATCTTGACGGCCCGCTGTGGCTCCGGGAGGATAGGCCGGGGGGAGTCAGGGACGAAGGCGGGATGCTGGTTCCGCCCGAACGGGGATTCTGGGGAAGCCGATGAGAATTGGCCGTGAAATTCCTCCCCTGCCTTTGCAGGGGAGGGGGACCAGGCGAAGCCTGGTGGAGGGGCCTTGCTGAGTCCTAAGAACCCCTCCACCGCGCTTCGCGCGGTCCCCCTCCCCCGGAAAGCCGGGGGAGGAATTTTGCTCGCCCTCCTCGCCGTCGGAGCGGCGCCTCCGCCTCCGGAGCCCGTCGACCTGCTGATCCGGGGCGGTACAGTCTATACCGGCTCCGAGGCGCCCTTCACCGGCGACGTCGCGATCGCGGGGGACCGGATCGTGGCGGTCGGCCGGCGCCTTCCCGGCCCGGCGAAACGGATCGTCGACGCCCGCGGCATGGTCGTCGCCCCCGGCTTCATCGATCCGCACACCCACGCCGGCGAGGACCTCGCCTCGAGCGACGCCCGCACGCGGCTCGTCCCGGCTTTCCTGATGCAGGGCGTGACCACCGCCTTCATCGGCAATGACGGCGGCGGCGAGGTCGACGTCGCCAAAGTGCTGGGCGGCGCCGCAGCGCGGCCGGTGGGGATCAATTACGCGGCCTATGTCGGGTTCGGAGCGGTGCGCCGGAAGGTGCTCGGGGCGGTGGACCGGGCGCCGGGCGAGGACGAGCTCCGGCGCATGCGCGGACTCGTCGCCCAGGCGATGTGTCAGGGCGCGCTCGGGCTGTCGACCGGCCTGTTCTACGCGCCGCAGAGCTTCGCCAGGACCGGCGAGGTGGTCGAGCTGGCCCGCGAGGCCGGCCGCCGCGGCGGAGTCTATGACAGCCACATCCGAGACGAATCCTCCTACACGATCGGACTCGCCGCGGCGATCGACGAGGCGATCGCGATCGGCCGCGAGGCCGGGCTTCCGGTCAACATCTCCCACATCAAGGCGCTCGGGGTCGACGTCCACGGCCAGGCTCCGGCGATCGTCGCCAAGGTCGAGGCGGCGAGGCGGGCGGGCCAGGCGGTCACCGCCGACCAATATCCCTGGTCCGCGTCGGGGACGAGCCTGACCGCCGCGCTCGTCCCGCTCTGGGCCCAGGACGGCGGCCGCCCGAAGCTTCTCGAGCGCCTCGACGACCCGAGGCTCGCCGCGCGGCTCCGCGCCGACATGGCCGAGAATTTGCGCCGTCGCGGCGGGGCGCAATCGCTGCTCGTCACCGAGGGCGCGCTCGCCGGCCGGACCCTCGCCGATATCGCGAAGGGGAGCGGTGACCCGATCGCCGCCGCCATCGCCGTGATCCGGGAGGGCGACCCGGCGGTCGCCTCGTTCAATCAGGCCGAGCCCGATATCAGGGCGTTCATGCGCCGGCCCTGGGTGATGACCGGCTCCGACGCGTCGACCGGCCACCCGCGCACGTTCGGCAGCTTCGCGCGCAAATATTCCAAATATGTGGTTGCCGAGCGGGTCGTCACCCTGCGCCAGTTCATCGAGCGCAGCTCGACCCTGGCTGCCGACACCTTCGGTCTCGAAGGCCGCGGGCGGCTGAAGGCCGGCGCCTATGCCGACCTGGTGGTGTTCGATCCGAAGCGTTTCTCGGCCCGCGCCACTTATGCCCGGCCGGCCCTGACCGCGGCCGGAGTGAGCACCGTCGTCGTCAACGGCGTCCTCGCGGTCGACAGAGGCGCACTCACCGGCAGGGCCGCGGGCCGCGCCCTTCCGCACCGGCCGACACCGGGGACCTGCCC
>DASQJV010000024.1:0-2735 GCA_035630855.1 Allosphingosinicella sp.
CCGCCGGACGCGGGCGAATAGAGCTGGAAGAAATGCGCGTCGGGCGAGGACAGGACGATCCGGAACGGAAGGCCGGGATCGGAGACGACCGCCCGGCCGCTCCAGCCGCCGAAGCCGTGATCCAGGCCCTGGCCGCAGACCGGCCGGTCGGCGAGGTCGTAGCGGCCGGCGGCGGGCATTTGCTCGACCGGCAGGACATGCTCGTCGATCGTCCAGACCGTCTCCACCCCGGTGTCCAGCCGGGTCGACGGGGTGCAGGGGAAATAGGGGTGCTGCCCGAGCCCGCACGGCATCGGCTCGTCGGACAGGTTGGTGCAGGACAGGACGAGGCTCAGCCCCCTGTCGTCGAGGTCGAAAATCTGGCGCGCCTCGTAATCCCACGGCCATTCGCCGGCCGAATGCCGGTATGAGAGCTGGGCATGGCCGGCGCCGAGCCGTTCCACCGTCCAGGGGTTCAGCCAGCCCTGGCCGTGCAGCGGGCTGGGGTCCGGCGGCATATTCCGGGCGAGTGTGACCCTTCGGCCACGGAAGGAAAAGGCGCCGCCGCGGATCCGGTTGACGAACGGCACGAGCGGGAAGCTGGCGAGCGCGGTGGGCGACGTTCCGCCCGCTTCATGGGGCCGGAATATCGGTATGTTTCCGCTACTTACCGCGCAGCATTCGAAGCTCGCAATGCCGCCGCCAAGGTCGGGGGCGAGGCGCAGCGAGAGCGGTCCTCGAGCAAGGAGAGGCCAGGATTCGGGGTCCATTCCGAGGTCCGCCATAAACCGGCGTTCAGCAGAGCGAAACTCTCCTGTGGGTAAATACAAATTAGTATTGCGGCCCGATTCCGCTGCGAGCTAACACACACCCGGGGAGTGACCGGGAGGGGTTTCGGTGATGAGTAGGCGAGTCAAAGATTTTATCGAAGTGAAGGACCTCGGGTCGCTCGACGCGTTGATCGAGCGGCTTCAGGAGGTCCGCGGCAACCTCCCCGACGGAGCGGAGCCGGAAGTGAAGATGCGCGGCGACGATATCTTCGGACGCCATATCTGCGTCAGCTTCTACCGTCCGCAGACCGTGGAAGAAGCCGAGTGCGACGCGCGCTACGCCGAAGCCTATCGCCAGTCCCGCGAGCGCGAGCTGAACCGGCTTCACGACGAGCTGGGCTTCTGCCCGGTGCCGGCGCGGAAAACGGGGAAATTGCGGATCGTCGCCTGATTAATTCCTCCCCGAGCTTTCTCGGGGAGGGGGACCAGGCGAAGCCTGGTGGAGGGGCTCTTCGGATTCAGTAGGTCCCCTCCACCGCGCTTCGCGCGGTCCCCCTCCCCTGCAAAAGCAGGGGAGGATTTTCTCTTACCACTCAGCGAAACTGCCGTCCTGGTGGCGCCAGATCGGGTTGCGCCAGCGGTGGCGGTCCTTGTCGGCCTCGCGCACCGCTTCCTCGTCTATGTCGACTCCGAGACCGGGGCCCTGAGGCACCGCCAGCCAGCCGTCGGCGGCGGTGAGCGGCGCGGGGTCCTTGCAGAAGGTGTAGAGGTCGCCGCCCACATTGTAGTGAATGCCCAGCGACATCTCCTGGAGCGCGACGTTGGGCGCGGTCGCGGCGACCTGCAGGCAGGCGGCGAGGGCGAGCGGGCCGAGCGGGCAGTGCGGGGCGACGGCGACGTCATAGGCCTCGGCCATGGCGGCGATCCGGCGGGCCTCGAGGATGCCGCCGCAATGGCTGAGGTCGGGCTGGATTATGTCGACCGCCCCGGCCTCGAAGAAGGGCTTGAAGTCCCAGCGCGAATGGAGCCGCTCGCCGAGCGCGATCGGAGTCGAGACGAGATGGGCGAGCTGGGCGAGGCCTTCGGGATTCTCGGAGAGAAGGGGCTCCTCGATGAACAGCAGCCCGAGCGGCTCGAGCGCTTTGGCGAGCTGCTTGGCCATCGGCCGGTGGACGCGGCCGTGGAAGTCGAGGCCGACGTCCATTCCCGCGCCCTGCGCCGCCTCGGCCCGGGCGACGACCTCGTCGAACGCCTTCGGAGTGCCGATCCAGTCGAGCTCGGCGGTGGCGTTCATCTTGACCGCCGAGAAGCCCTGGCCGCGGCGCGCCGCGGCGGCCTCTGCGATCTCGTCCGGCCGGTCGCCGCCGATCCAGGCATAGGCCCGGACCCGGTCGCGGACCCGGCCGCCCATCATCTCCCAGGCCGGAAGGCCGAGCGCCCTGCCCTTCAGGTCCCAAAGCGCCTGCTCGAGCCCGGCCAGCGCCGACATCAGCACCGGCCCGCCGCGGTAGAAGCCGCCGCGATAGCCGATCTGGAAGACGTCCTCGATCCGGAACGGGTCGTGGCCGAGGAAACGGTCGCGAAGCGCCTCGAAGGCGCCGTCGACCGCCTCGGCCCAGCCTTCGAGGCTGGCCTCGCCCCAGCCGACCGCGCCTTCGTCCGATTCCACCCGGACGAAAAGCCAGCGCGGCGGGACGTGGAAGGTTTCGATCTTCGCGATCTTCATTCTGGCTCTCCGCCTCGCTCGTCATCCCGGGCTTGACCCGGGATCCATGAACACCGCGGCACGAATTCTCGTGGATCCGTGTTCATGGGTCCCGGCTTTCGCCGGGATGACGGGGGATTATCATACGCTGGTCTCCGGGTTGGCGGGCTCGGTGACGAAGCCCTTGAGGTGCCTCGCCGCCTCCTCCTGCTGCTCGCGGGCGAGGCCGCGGTCCCACTGGGAGGGCGGAACGATCGGCACGGAGAGGCACAGGCTCGAGG
>DASQJV010000025.1:0-14121 GCA_035630855.1 Allosphingosinicella sp.
GCGACCGCCGGCCCAGGCGCAGCCGCAAGCGCAGCGTCCGGCCGCTCCGACCGTCCCCACCCGGGTCACGGCCCGGACCCTGACCGCGATTTGCGGCCAGGACCGCAACGGCTGCCTTACCTACGTGCTCGGCGCCGCCGACGCTTTTTCCAGCGCCCTGGTCGCGTCCGGTCGGCCGCAGGTCTTCTGCTTCCCGAGGGGCACGACCAACGACCAGATCGCCCAGTCGGTGGTGCGCTACCTTCGCACCCATCCCGAGGAAGGCGGCAACAATGCCGCCATGGTCATCATGGCCGGCCTCACCGCCGGCTTTCCCTGCGGCTATTGAGAGCCGCTTCCCGGCGAAGGCCGGGACCCAGGGCTTCCCCCCGTAATACTGGGCCCCGGCCTTCGCCGGGGAGCAGGGCGTCAGTCGAACAGCTTCGCGAAGCGGCGCTGCGTCCGCTCCCGCCAGTGGCCGCGGTGATAGGCGTCGCTGGCCAGCAACGGCAGGACGCTGGTCGCCTCGGCGAACACCATCTGCTCCATCGCCGTCGACACCTTGCCCCAGCTCGCCGCCTCCTGGAGGGTCGAGGAGGAGCAGGCGCCGTCGCGGACGTCGGCGACGGTGATCTGCACCGCATATTTGTGGACCTCCACGTCATCATGGCCGAGGATCTCGGCGCAGACGACGGTGTCCTGGGTGAAGTTCTTCGGAACGCCTCCGCCGATCATCAGCAGGCCGGTGGTGCCCGCCTCGATCTTGAGGTTGGTGAGCTCTCGGAAATCGGCGATGGCGTCCAGGACCATGTAGGGCCGGCCCGCCTTCATCGCGTCGACCTGGTGCTTGACCAGGCCGAAGCCGGCCGAGCTGTCGACGAAGGCCGGGCAGAAGATCGGCACGTCATGCTCGTAGGCGAGCTTGACCAGGCTGTTCTCCTTCTTGCCGTGGGTCATCAGCCACTTGCCCATCTCCTTGATGAAGGCGCGGGACGAATAGGCCCTGGGCTCGAGCGAGTTGGCGATGTCGCCGATCGTATGATCGGTCTCCTGAAGCTTCTCCTCGTCGATATAGGTGTCGTAGATGCGGTCGATGTAAAGCGAGCGCAGGGTGTCGTCGTCGGGGATCTCGAGGGCCTGGTAATGCTTGTGGCCGAGCGCCTCGAAGAAATCCATGTCGACGATGGTGGCTCCGGTGGCGACGATCGCGTCGACCATGTTGTTCCTGACCAGCTCGGCATAGAGGTCCATGCAGCCGCCGGCCGAGGTCGAGCCGGCGATCACCAGGATCACCGAGCATTCCGGATCGGCGAGCATCGTATTGTAGATCTCGGCCGCCCGGCCGAGGTCGCGGCTGGTGAAGCTCATCTTCTTCATCGCATCGACGATCGGGCGGGCGTCGAAGCTCTTGATGTCGATATGCTCGACGACGTTCGAGAGCAGCTCCGCCTTGCGGGTGTCGTTGATCTTCGGGTCGGTGTTCACTTCGAATCACTCCACAGGAATCCGTTCGGGCTGAGCCTGTCGAAGCCCTCCCTTCGGATAAGCAATTGAGGCCCTTCGACAGGCTCAGGGCGAACGGTGGGGGCCTCGGCCCTACAGCTTGACGACGTTCGAGGGGATCGGGCGTTCCTCGTCCGCGCCGTAGAGCGTCGCCATCGGCTCGTCCGCCATCTCGACCTTGGCGACCGCGCCGAAGCCGTTGAAGGCGGTCCGCATCGCGCAGCCATAGGCGCCGAGCATCCCGATCTCGATATAGTCGCCCGCGCCGACGTCGGCCGGCAGGTGGAACGGCCCGGCCATATGGTCGAGATCGTCGCAGGTCGGCCCGTAGAAGCTGAAGCCCAGCTCGCGGACGTCCGATTCCTCCTCCCGGAGCAGCTTCACCGGGAAGCGCCAGCCGATATGGGCGGCGTCGAACAGCGCTCCGTAGGCGCCGTCGTTGATGTAGAGCTGGTCGCCGCGGCGCTTCTCCACCCGGACGAGCAGGCTGGCATATTCGGCGCACAGGGCCCGGCCCGGCTCGCACCACAATTCGGCCGAATAGCTGATCGGAAGGCTCTCGAAGGCGCGCGAGATGACGTCGAAATAGGCCTCGAGCGGCGGCGGCTCCATGCCCGGATAGACGGACGGGAAGCCGCCTCCGACATCGACGATGTCGACGGTGACTGCAGCCTCGACGATCGCCGCCCGGACCCGCTCCATCGCCTCCGAATAAGCGGCCGGGGTCATCGCCTGGCTTCCGACATGGAAGCAGATTCCAAGCGCGTCCGCGGCCTGGCGGGTGGCGAAGAGCAGGGCCTTCATCTCGTCGGGCTCGGCTCCGAACTTGGAGGCGAGGCTGAGCTTCGAATGATCGGAGGACACCCGGATCCGGACGCACAGGTTGAGATCGGGGGCCTCGCCGGTGGCGCGGACGATCTTCTCGAGCTCGTCCATCGTGTCGAGCGAGAAGGTGCGCACTCCGAGCCGATAGGCCTCGGCGATCGCCTCCTCGGCCTTGACCGGGTGCATGAAGCACTGGACGGCCTTCGGAAGGGTCTCGGCGACCAGCCGCACCTCGGCGATCGAGGCGACGTCGTAATGGGTCACGCCCGAATCCCAGAGGATTTGGAGCAGGTCGGGGGACGGGTTCGCCTTGACCGCATAGAGCGACCGGCCCGGAAACTTCTCGACGAAGAAGCGGGCGGCGCGCTTTGCGGCGTGCGGACGAATGAGCGTGACCGGCTGGACCGGTCGAAGGGCGACAGCTAGCCCCAGCGCGCTATGATGCTTGTGCAACTCAAGGGACCTCCAAAGGCGGTAGTTGACGACGAAGCTGCCTTGCGGTTGTTGGAAGTCCCCATGGGGCAGCGGGGCGGATATATGGTCGCCGCTCCCCACTGTAAAGACCTGCTTTTTCCCTCGCGAAATCAGAGGTTTGGATGACAGAGAGAAGACCCACGGCAGAGGGTGTCGCCGCTGCGGCGAAGCGTGTCGGCCCTCACGTCGTCAGGACCCCGCTGCTTGCGCTCTCCTGGCGGGGGGTGCGTCTCCGGGTGAAGGCCGAGTGCCTGCAGGAGGGCGGAAGCTTCAAGCTTCGCGGCGCCACCAACCGGCTGCTCCTCCTCGACGAGGCCGAGCGCCGGCGCGGAGTGGTCGCTTTCTCCTCGGGCAACCATGCCCAGGGAGTCGCCATCGCCGCCCGCCGCCTCGGCATCGGGGCGACCATCGTCATGCCGTCCGACGCACCGGCGGTGAAGCGCGATTCGACCCTCGCCGCCGGCGCGGAGATCGTCGCCTACGACAGGGCGACCGAGAGCCGCGAGGAGATCGCCGGCCGCCTCGCCGCCGAGCGCGGCGCCGCCCTGATCCCCTCGTTCGACGACGTCGACGTCATCGAAGGGCAGGGGAGCGCCGGGGTCGAGATCGGCGACCAGCTCGGAGCTTCTCCGGACAAGGTCCTCGTCCCCTGCGGCGGCGGCGGGCTCGCGGCCGGGATCGCGCTCGCTCTGCCCGGGGCGCGGATCGTCACGGTCGAGCCGGAAGGCTGGGACGACATGGCCCGCTCGCTCGAGGCGGGCGAGCCGGTTCCCCTCGTCGAGCCGGCGCCGCCGACCCGCTGCGACGCGCTTCAGACGAAGCTGGTCTCCCCTCTGACGGTGGCGGCGCTGCGCGATTCGGGCGCTTGCGGGATCTCGGTCACCGAATCGGAGATCGAGGCGGCGATGGCCTTCGCGGCCCGCCATTTGCGGATCGTCGCCGAGCCCGGCGGGGCGGTGGCGCTCGCCGCGCTGCTCGCCGGCAAGGCGGGCGAGGTCACCGATCGGACCGTGGTGGTGGTGTCGGGCGGGAACGTCGATCCGGAGCTCTACGCCGCCATCCTCGGCGCTCAGGCGGCCGAGGCGGGTCGATAGTCGGCGGGGTCGATCCTCGGGACCGGGGAGACGGCCTCGACCTGGCGGGTCAGGGCCTCGAGCTGGAGCCCGAGCGTTCTCAGCTCGGCCGCGAACGCCTCGCCGTCATGACCGGGCCGGGCCAAAGCCGCCGCTTCGAGCAGGGTGTCGAGCATCAGCGACAGGCTCGGCAGGATCGTCTCCTCGATCCGCTCGAAAGCCTCGTCCAGCTGTCGTTTCGCTTCTCCGTCGGGCATGAAGCCGAAGCTATTCCCCGCAATTTAACCCTTCGTAAAAGTCGGGGCCTGTTTTCTCTCCATTTTGGATGGCAAAAGCCTCCGCCATGACCGGAATCGCCGCCGCCGCCCTCTCCATCGCCGTCCTCGCCGCCTTCGCCTTGCTGGGCGGCGGCGCCTGGCTCCTGCTCAGGCGCAACGAGCGCAAGCAGGGCATCTTGATGCTGATCGCCGCCGCCGTCCTGTTCGCCAACGTGCTGGTGTGGACGGTGTGACGATCCGGGTCTTCGATTTCGACCGGGCGATCGTCCGCGAGCCGGCGCGAAGCGTCGTCGACGGCCTCCGCACCGGCGGGGAGCCGCCCGCCTACGACCGGGTCCTCGCCGAGCATCGCGCCTATGTCGCCGCTCTGCGGGATGCCGGGGTGGAGGTCGAAATTCTGCCGGCCCTTCCCGGCCATCCCGATTCGGTCTTCGTCGAGGATCCGGCCTTCGTCCTTCCGGAGGGGGCGATCCTGCTCCGTCCCGGCGCTCCCAGCCGGTTCGGCGAGGCGGCTTCGCTGGCGCCGGTCCTCGACCGCCATTTCGCCAACGTCGCCAAGGTCGACTCGGGCTTCGTCGACGGCGGCGACATCCTCATCCTGCCGGACGAGATCCTCGTCGGCCTGTCCGGGCGCACCGACCGGGCCGGCGCCGAACGCTTCGCCGGGCTGGTCGGCGACCTCGGCCGCGAGGCTCGGATCGTCGAGCCGCCGAGCGGACTGCTCCATCTCAAGACCGGCTGCGCCCTCCTCGATGAAACCAGGCTGATCGCGGTGCCGGCCATGGCGCCGCTTTTTCCCGGCTGCGAGCTGCTGGTCACCCCCGAGGGCGAGGAGCATTCGGCCAACCTGATCCGGGTCAATGACCGGATCCTGATGGGAAGCGGCTTCCCGAAGACCGCGGCGATGCTCGCCGAACGGGGTCTCGACGTCCACGAGACTCCCGCCTCGGAGATCGCCAGGATCGACGCCGGCCTCTCCTGCATGTCGCTGCGCTGGCATTCGGGAGGAAAGTGACCAATCCGTCATTCCGGCGAAGGCCGGAATCCATGAACACGGCCGACGAAATCTCGTCGCCGTGGTGTTCATGGATCCCGGGTCAAGCCCGGGATGACGGACCCATGGCGATAGACGGGCCGGCCCGCGGCCCCGTCACCGTATCGGGCAGCTCGGATCCAGCCGGAAGTCGAGATACTCGTCCACCGACTTCATCAGCTGCGGCATCTCGTTGACGAAGAAATGGTTCGCCTGCGGGATGGTCGAGTGATGAATGGTGATGTGCTTCTGGGTGCGCAGCTTGTCGACCAGCTTCTGGACCGCGTTCGGGGTCACCACCTCGTCGCCCTCGCCCTGGATGATGATCCCGGAGGCGGGGCAGGGGGCGAGGAAGGTGAAGTCGTACATGTTGGCCGGAGGCGCGATCGAGATGAAGCCGCGCACCTCGGGCCGGCGCATCAGCAATTGCATTCCGATCCAGGCGCCGAAGCTGAAGCCGCCGATCCAGGTCGTCTCCGCCTCGGGATGGACCTGCTGCACCCAGTCGAGCGCGGACGCCGCGTCGGAAAGCTCGCCGATGCCGTTGTCGAACACGCCCTGGCTCTTGCCGACTCCGCGGAAGTTGAAGCGAAGGGTCGCGAAGCCGCGCCTGACGAAGGTCTTGTAGAGGGCCTGGACGATGGCGTTGTTCATCGTCCCTCCTCCCTGCGGATGGGGGTGGAGAATCAGCGCGACCGGGGCTCGGGGCCTGGGTCCGGGGCTGAAGCGGCCTTCGAGACGGCCTTCCGGACCGGGGAAAATGACTTCGGGCATTGCACCTGCGCATCGCTAGGGGGAAAGAGCGGGGCTGCCCCCGCGCACATGCCGCTCTATATAGGGCCGCGCGCCCGCCGTGCAATTTGAAAGGGAAGACGTGCCCGACCGCATCTATCTCGACCACGCTTCGACCACGCCGATCCTGCCCGAAGCGGCGGCGGCGATCGCGGAAGCGTGCCGGACCTGGGCCAATCCCTCCTCGCCCCATGCCGAGGGAAGGGCGGTGAGAGGCCGGCTCGAGGAGGCGAGGCGGCGGATCGCGGCGGCGCTGGGCTCCGACTCCACGCTCGTCTTCACGTCCGGCGCCACCGAGGCGATTTCCCTGGTCTTCGAGCGGGCCCGGGCGAAGGACCGGATCGTCGGCTCGGTCGAGCATCCCGCCGTCCTCCGCAGCGCTCCCCAGGCGCGGCAGATCGCCGTCCACCCGGACGGCACGCTCGACCTGGACGATCTCGACCGGGCCCTGGACGGCGCCGAGGCGCCTCTGGTCGCGGTCCAGTCGGTCAATAACGAGACCGGGGTGATCCACCCGATCGCCGAGGTGCACGCCCGGGTGAAGGCGGCGGGCGGTCTTCTCCTGACAGACTGCGCCCAGAGCGCCGGCAAGCTGCCGCTCCCCGAGGCCGATTTCATCGTCGTCGCAGCCCACAAGTTCGGCGGACCGCCCGGCATCGGCGCCTTGCTGATCCGCGAGACGGCGGCTCTGGAGGCGATCGGCGGCCAGGAAGGCGGCTATCGCCCCGGCACCGCCGCAGTCCCCTCGATCATGGGCTTCGCCGCCGCCGCCGAGGCCGACCATGCCTGGTATGAGGAGGCGAAGCGGCTCCGCGCCCGTCTCGACGAAGGCATAGTCGCCGCCGGCGGCGAGATCGCCGCCGCGGACGCCCCGAGGATCGCCACCATCGCCTGCTACCGCATGCCAGGCGTCCCGGGGGCCGCGCAGATGATGCAGCTCGACCTCGCCGGGATCGCCGTCACCGCCGGCAGCGCCTGCGCCTCGGGTAGCCTCAAGACCAGCCACGTCCTCACCGCCATGGGCTGGCCGGAGGAGGAGGCTCGGGAGGTGATCCGGGTCAGCTTCGGCCCGCAGACCCGCGAGAGCGACGTCGACGCTCTGCTCGGTCATTGGACGGCGATGTACGGGAAACGCCGGGCCGCGTGATCTACCTCGACTATCAGGCGACGACCCCGCTCGCCCCCGAGGCGGCGGAGGCGATGCGCCCCTGGCTCGAAACCGGTTTCGCCAATCCGCACTCCAGCCACCGGCTGGGCCGGGAGGCCGCGGCGGCCGTGGAGGTGGCTCGCGAGCGGGTGAAGCACGCGCTGAGCTCTCCCTTCCAGGGAGGAGAGCTCTATTTCACCTCCGGCGCGACCGAGGCGATCAACTGGGCCCTGAAGGGCGCCGCCGTCCGGCTCCCCGAGGGCCGCCGCCGGATCGTCACCCTCGCCACCGAGCATGCCGCCG
Source organism: Allosphingosinicella sp. (assembly GCA_035630855.1). Taxonomy (GTDB): domain Bacteria; phylum Pseudomonadota; class Alphaproteobacteria; order Sphingomonadales; family Sphingomonadaceae; genus Allosphingosinicella. Next base: position 7,408 of record DASQJV010000025.1, read on the forward strand.
TCCTCGACACCGTCGAATATCTGGCGGAGCAGGGCTTCGACGTGGAGACGCTCCCGGTCGCTCCGGACGGCCTGGTGGATCCCGCCGCCGTCGAAGCGGCGCTCGCGAAACCGACCGGCCTCCTCGCCGCCATGCTCGTCAACAACGAGATCGGAATCGTCCAGCCGATCGCGGAGCTCGGCCGCCTCGCCCGCGCCGCCGGAGCGCTGTTCCTGTGCGACGCCGTCCAGGGCTTCGGCCGGGTGCCGGTCCCGCTCGGCGCCTGCGACCTCGTCGCCGTCTCCGCTCACAAGGTCCACGGCCCCAAGGGAATAGGAGCGCTCTGGGTCAGGGACGGGGTGGTGCTCGACCCGCTGCTCCACGGCGGCGGCCAGGAAGGGGGGCTGCGCTCGGGCACCCTGTCGCCGGCCCTGTGCGTCGGCTTCGGCGAAGCGGCCCGGCTGCTCGTCGAGCGCGGCGAGGAGGACCGCGCCCATGTCGAGCGCCTCTGGGCGACGGGCAGGGCGGCGATGTCCGGCTGGACCCTCAACGGCTCGGCCGAGCGACGCTATCGCGGCAACCTGAACCTGCGCCGCGAAGGCGTAGACGCCGCCCGCCTGATCTCGGAGCTTCGCGGCATCGCCTTCTCGGCCGGGTCGGCCTGCGCCAGCGGCTCGGGCCGGCCGAGCCACGTCCTCGCCGCCCTCGGCCTCGCAGACCGTGAGGCGCGCTCGAGCATTCGCCTCGGCTTCGGCCGCTACACGACCGAGGAGGAGCTGGCCGAGGCGCTCGCCCTGATCGATTCCGCCGCCTCCCGCCAGCCCGGCCTCGTCTCGTGACCATCGTCCGCTTCATCTCCGCCGACGGCAACCACATCCAGCAGGTGACCGGAGCGCCGGGGGAGCGCCTGCTCGACCTCGCCCAGGCGCACGGCCAGCCGCTCGAGGGCACGTGCGAGGGCCAGATGGCCTGCTCCACCTGCCACGTCATCGTCGCCGCCGAGGATTTCGCGAAGCTTCCGAAGGCGAGCGAGGAGGAGGAGGATCTGCTCGATCTCGCCTTTCACGCCACCCGGACGTCGCGCCTGGCCTGCCAGATCCATTTGAGCGAGGACCTGGAAAATCTGACGGTGCGGATGCCCGGCGGCTCGCATAACATGCAGGGACGATGATCGACCGCCGAACCTTTCTCGCCGCCGGCACCGGCGCCGCTCTCGCCGCCGCCTGCCGGGCCGCTCCGGCCCCGGACCGGACTCCCGCCCGGCCTACGAACGATGCCAGGGAGCGCTTCGAGGCGATTCGCGATACCCTCGGGCCGGGCGGCCGCCTCGGAGTCGCCGCGATCGACACCGGCTCCGGCCGTGAGCTCAAGTTCGACGCCGATTCGCGTTACGCCATGGCCTCGACCTTCAAGCTGCCCCTGGCCGGCGCGATGCTCGCGCTCGCGGACCGGGGCGAAGTCTCGCTCGAGGAGAAGCTTCCGATCCCGCCCGGCAAGCCGCTCGACAATTCGCCTGCGGTCGAGCGGCATCTTGCGGAAGGCAGCCTCTCGATCATCCGCCTCTGCTCGGCCATCGTCGAGCTGAGCGACAACAGCGCCGCCAACATGCTTCTTCGCCGGATCGGCGGCCCCGAGGCCCTGACCCGCTTCATCCGCTCCTGCGGGGATTCCGTGACCCGGCTCGACCGCTTCGAGATGGAGCTCAACTCCAACCTTCCCGGCGACCCGCGCGACACCACCAGCCCGGCGGCGATGGCCGGTCTCGCCCGGACTTTGGTGCTCGGCGAAACGCTCGGCCGCCAGTCCCGCAACCATCTGTCGACCTGGCTGAAGAAGTCGGTCCCGGGCGCCGACCGGCTCAAGGCCGGCTTACCGGCCCCGCTCTGGCTTGTCGGCCACAAGACCGGCACCGGCGCCAACGGCGCGGTCAACGACGTCGCCATCGCCTGGCGCCCGGACGGGGCGCCGGTCGTCGTCGCCTGCTACCAGAGCGGCGGCACCGCCGACCGCCCGGTGCGCTTCGCCGCCCATGCCGCTGTGGGACGGCTGGTCGCGGAGACGTTCGGATGAACCCGGATGCCGACGGTCCGGATGACGCATTTTTCGAGCCGGAATATCTCGGCGACCGTCCTTTCTTCGAGTTTGTCGATCTCGGCGGACTGCCGGCTGTCGGTACTGTTGCCGGCAGGGCGGGCCCCTGTCCGGAACGCCCGGAGTATATGCGGCGGGAACCGAGCTCCCTCGTGCTCGAGGTCGAGGAAGCTTGGCGCACGCCTTACCTTAATCTCACCTGCGAGCAGGTGCGGACGCTGCTCAGCCAGAAGATGGCGCTCGAGCCGCTGGCGGACCGGATCCTCGAGTTCGCCGAGCGCTATCCGACGGCGACGGTGACCAACTACTCTGGTGAAGTCGGCCTTCTGGTGCTGCGCGCGGCCGAGGAATTCCTGCGGCACTCACCCGCCCGCTTCCGTTTCTGGCTGAGCGGCGATTTTGACTGGATGGACGAGGCATTCGGGTTCAGCCGCTCGCTGCGCCGCGAAGCCGACGAAGCGCTCGCCGCCGCCCGCGCCGCCGCCGGCTTGCGCTGAGCCGCCGCTTCCACCATATGCGCCGCGGGAGTCGGGCGGACGGCGCTCTCGCCAACCCGGTCAGGTCCGGAAGGAAGCAGCCGTAACGAGTTCAAGCGCCGGGTCGTTTCCGGCTCCCACATGTCCCTCCCCCGTTCGTCCTGAGCTTGTCGAAGGGCTGCCTTCTTCGGGGTGGAGTGAAGGGTTGGGCTTCGACAGGCTCAGCCCGAACGGTTAGAGTTGGCCCCATGTCCTCCGAATCCCCCGACGACGATTCCCCCGGCTTCGGCGCCCTCGGCCTCGACGAGCCTGTGCAGCCCGCCAAGGCGCAGCCTTACCGCGTCCTCGCCCGCAAATACCGGCCGCAGAGCTTCGCCGAGCTGATCGGCCAGGACGCGATGGTGCGGACGCTGGGCAATGCGATCGAGCGCGACCGGCTCGCCCATGCCTTCCTGCTCACCGGAGTGCGCGGGGTCGGCAAGACCTCGACCGCCCGGCTGATCGCCAAGGCGCTGAACTGCGTCGGCCCGGACGGTCAGGGCGGCCCGACCATCGATCCGTGCGGCATCTGCGAGCCCTGCCGGGCGATCGCCGAGGGCCGCCATATCGACGTCGTCGAGATGGACGCCGCCAGCCATACCGGGGTCGACGACGTCCGCGAGATCATCGAGGCGGTCCGCTATTCCGCGGTGTCGGCGCGCTACAAGGTCTATATCGTCGACGAAGTCCATATGCTGAGCAAGAACGCGTTCAACGCGCTTCTCAAGACCCTCGAAGAACCCCCTCAGCACGTTAAGTTTCTTTTCGCGACGACCGAGGTCAACAAGGTCCCGGTCACGGTCCTCTCGCGCTGCCAGCGCTTCGACCTGAGGCGGATCCCGGCCGAGAAGCTCGCCGCCCATTTCGGCGAGGTCGCGGCGAAGGAGGGGGTCGAGGTCGAGCCCGAGGCGCTCGCCCTCATCGCCCGGGCCGCGGAAGGCTCGGCCCGCGACGGCCTCTCGATCCTCGACCAGGCGATCGCCCACGGCCCCGGCGGGGTCGGCGCCGACCAGGTCCGGACCATGCTCGGCCTGTCCGACCGCGGCGCCATTCGCAACCTGCTGGGTATAATATTGACCGGAGACGCCCGGTCGGCGCTCGCCATCCTTCGCGACCAATATGACCTCGGAGTCGAGCCCGGCGCGGTCCTCCGCGGCCTGCTCGAGAGCGTCCATGCCGTCACCCGCGCCAAGGTCGGGGGAGCCGAGGACGCGGCCCAGTCCGCCGAGGAGCGCGAAGCCTATTCGGAATGGGCGGGCAAGCTCTCCTACGCCGCCGTCCACCGCCTCTGGCAATTGCTCCTCAAGGGCCTCGCCGAGGTCCATGGCGCCCCGATGCCGCTCGAGGCCGCCGAGATGGCGCTGCTTCGGGTCATCCACGCCTCAGAGCTTCCGGATCCCGGAGCCCTGATCGAGAAGCTCGCGGGCGGCGAGGGGATCCCGGCCCGGGCCGCCGCGCCGTCGGCGGCCGCGGGGCAGGGCGAGGCGGGGGCGATCCCGCCGACCTTCCGCGATCTGGTCGGATTGCTCGAGGCCAAGGGCCGCCGCCATCTCGCCCAGCAGCTCCACGATTATGCCCGGCCGATAAGCTACGCCCCGCCCGAGCTCGTCCTCAGCCTCGCCGGCCCGGTCAGCACGCGCGACCTGGCGGCCGCTCTCAAGGAGGCGACGGGCACGGCGTGGCAGGTCCGCACCGAGGATTCGGGCGGCGAGCCGACGCTCCAGGAGCAGGAGCTTGCCGCGAAGAAGGCGGAAGAGCAGTCGGTCCTCGAAACGCCCGTGGTCAAGGCCGCGCTGGAGGCTTTTCCGGGCGCCGAGCTCGCCCGCTACAATCTGGATGAACAACGGAGCGCTTGAAAAATGCCCGATTTCGACGAGATCATGAAGATGGCCCAGAATGCCCAGGCCGAGCTGATGAAGGCGCAGGAGGGCCTCGAGCGGATCGAGGTCGAGGGGCTCTCCGGCGGCGGCCTGGTCAAGATCCGCGCCACCGCCAAGGGCCGGATCCTCTCGGTCGACATCGACGAGAGCCTGCTCGTCCCCTCCGAGAAGCAGATGGTCGAGGACCTCGTCGCCGCCGCCCTGAACGACGCACGGACCAAGGCCGACCAGGCCGCCCAGGGCGAGATGTCGAAAATGACCTCGGGCCTCCAGCTCCCGCCGGGCTTCAAGATGCCGTTCTGACGGGGCAGGGATCGTCATCCCGGACTTGATCCGGGATCCATGAACACCGTGGGCCGATCATGAAACTCGCGGTGTTCATGGATTCCCGCTTTCGCCGGAATGACGGTTATTGCGCGTTCGCTTCGGCCGCCAGCTCGGGCGCCGGTTCGGATTTCGGCGCCGGTTCGGCGTCCACGGCCGCCGGTGCCGCCTGAGGCTGCTCATATTCCTCGCCCGGCAGCGCCACCGGCGGCGGCGCAACCTTGGCCCTGGGCGCCGCCTTCCGCTTAACCGGCGCCGCGGGCTCCCGCTCGGGTGCGACAGTCTCGCCTTCGTAGACGCAGCGGTCCAGCCCGTCGCGGCCGACCACTCCGATCCGGGCCGCGATCGCGTTGCCGTAGCGCCGCGTGAACCCCTTGGGCGCGGTCGCTCCGCGCTTCTTGGGCAAGGGCAGGACCGCCGCGATCCGGGCCGCCTCGACCCGGCTCATCGCGCCGGCGTCATGGTTGAAATAGCGCTTCGAGCCGGCATTGACCCCGTAGGTGCCGATCCCGGTCTCGGCGACGTTGAGATACACCTCCATGATCCGCCTTTTGCCCCACAGATTCTCGATGAGCAGGGTGAACCAGGCCTCGAGCCCCTTTCGGAAATAGCCGCCGCCCTGCCAGAGGAAGACGTTCTTCGCCGTCTGCTGGCTGATCGTCGAGCCGCCGCGGATGACCGAGCCGCCTTTGGCGTTGCGCCGCATCGCCGCCGCGATCGCGTCCTGGTCGAAGCCCCAGTGCGAGCAGAATTTGCTGTCCTCGGCGGCGATCGCCGCCCGGACCGCGTCGCGGTCGATCCGACCGATCCCCATCCAGTCGTGGGCGACCTGGCGGCCGCCGAGGCGGTCGCCGACCATGGTGAAGGTGAAGGGCGGGTTCACGAAGCGATAGGCGAAGACCCAGAGCAGGCTGAGCAGGACGAAGAGGAAGACGCCCGTCACTATCCAGGTGACGATCCGGCCGGGCCAGCCGCGTTTGCGGGCCCTTACGCGCGGCATGACCGCGTCATCCCGGACTTGATCCGGGATCCATGAACACGGTCCTTCGAAAACGAGACGCCGCGGCGTTCATGGATTCCGGCCTTCGCCGGAATGACGGCATTCGTCACCCGTCTCGCGTCCTACGAAGCCGGAAGCAGCCGCCGCTCGCCGGCGAGGCCCATCAGCGCCTTCTGAAGCTTCTCGAACGCCCTGACCTCGATCTGGCGGATGCGCTCGCGGCTGACGTCATAGACCTGGCTCAATTCCTCGAGCGTCTTGGGCTCGTCGGTCAGCCGGCGCTCGGTCAGGATATGCTTCTCGCGGTCATTGAGGGCCTTCATCGCCTCGACCAGAAGCTCGTGCCGGACCTGGCTCTCCTGGGCGTCGGCGACCCTCTCGTCCTGGAGCGGGTCGGTGTCGACCAGCCAGTCCTGCCACTGGCCGACGCCTTCCTCGTCGCCGCGCAAGCTGACATTGAGGCTGGCGTCGCCGCCCATCAGCATGCGCCGGTTCATGCTGACCACGTCGGCCTCGGGCACGCCCAGGTCGGTGGCGATCTTGGTGACGTCCTCGGGCTTGAGGTCGCCGTCCTCGAACGCCTCGAGATTCTTCTTCATCCGCCGCAAGTTGAAGAACAGCTTCTTCTGCGACGCGGTGGTGCCGATCTTGACCAGCGACCAGCTGCGCAGGATGAATTCCTGGATCGAGGCCTTGATCCACCACATCGCGTAAGTCGCGAGGCGGAAGCCGCGATCGGGCTCGAACTTCTTGACGCCCTGCATCAGCCCGACGTTGCCCTCGGAAATGAGATCGGAGACCGGCAGGCCGTAGCCCCGGTAACCCATGGCGATCTTGGCCACGAGCCTGAGGTGGCTGGTGACGAGCTGGGCCGCCGCTTCGGGGTCCTCGTGCTCGGCATAGCGCTTGGCGAGCATGTATTCCT
>DASQJV010000026.1:0-3132 GCA_035630855.1 Allosphingosinicella sp.
TCTCGGCGATCAAGATCGCCAACCAGGCGAAGGTGAAGAACGCTTCCGGAGCTCTGGTGGAAGCGCCGGGGCTGAAGGAGGACACGCTTGTCGACGACCCCAATCTGGACCTCTTCGTCGGGCGCTTGAGCCAGGTTCCGACGCCCCCCAAGCCGACCGACGAAATCAAGGTCTATCTCAACACGAAAGACCTGGACGATCTATGGGCCGCGGTGACCTGGAGCGGATAGCTCTGCGCCATCGGACGTCGCGGCGCGGCATTCTTCTGTTGATCCGTCAACACGCACGCGCTGCGACTTAGTCGCCCAAAGCGGCCCCTCCCGTAGGGGTCACCAAGCCTGGGAGGCTTCGGCGAACGAGCTCGCGGCGGCGCGGCGAATCGGCGGCGATGGGGCCGGCAACGATCGACCTGGTATGAGGCGATCCGGTCGCCCCGCTCACCACGACACGCTCAAAGGTTCGGGCATCCACGGCGCGAACACCATCGAGAAGCTCCACGGTATCGCGTCGACCAGAACGTCGAGCACCTTGCGCTCGACCTCCAGCTTCCATCCCGGCTCGACCCGGCTGATCTTGCCCTCGCGCTGCAGGAAGGTCTCGCGGAGCGCCGCCACCGAGCTGCCGCTCAGCATCGGCCAGTGGGCGATGATCGCCTCGAGCAGCGAATCGCAGGTCGCCCGCTCCGCCGCCGTCGCTTCGACCGACGCCAGCACCGGCCAGGCCGGATCGAGCCCGCACAATATCTTGTTCAGCGGCAGCAGCGGCTCGGGGGCGTCGGTGCGCCCGTCGACCAGATATTGGAGCAGGTGCACGCCCCGTCCCGCCGCCTCGGGCTCGATCCAGGCGAGCCGTCCGGCGGCATCGGGCGCGACCAGCCCGATCGTCTCGAACAGGCGGGGAAGATAGGGCGAGGCGAGGACCAGGCCGGCGTTGCGCACGGCGAGCGCGCGCGCCTCGTCCTGCCCCGGGCCGAACGGCGAGCGCGGGTCGGCCGGCCCCGGCACAGGCGCAGGCGAAGTCGCCTCCCGGTCCGGAGCCCCCCGCTTGGCCTCGGCGGAGCGCTCCTCCAGCACAGCGCAGAGCGGCCCGTGCGCCGCGGCCCGAGCTCGCCGGAGCAGCGGCTCGAGCAGCGGCGCGCCGGCGCCCGAGTCGAGGATCAGCGCGGCGAAACGGGCGACCGCGGCGCCTTCCGGCGCCGCCGCGCCCGCCAGCGCCGCCTCCCAGATCGCTTCGCGGGCGAGGCCACCGCCGGCGGCGGCGGCGAGCCCGGCGGCGGCGAGCAGAGCGCGGGCCTCGCGCGGCCGAGCCGCGGCGAGCAGCCGGGCGAGGAGGTAAGGCGGAAGGCGCCGCGCCAGCCGCCGCCGCAGCGCCGGCGAGCGCAGCAGGCGCGAAAGCGTGCGCCGCGAGTCCGGCGAAGGCGATTCGAGCAAGGCGAGGAGCCAGGCGGCGGAGCCGGGCGGAGCCTCGGACGGAGGCGCGGCCGCGGCGGCCCGGCGCCCGCCGCGCGGCGGCGGCAGGATCCGCTCCAGCCGGGCCCGCTCGCGCGGCGAGGCCGCGGCCGCGAGCGCCTCCCGCCATGCCTCGGCGAAATCGACGCTCCGGCGGCCGAGCAGGACGGACGACACCGCGGCGGCGAGGCTCGCGGCGAGCGCCCCGGGCGACAGGATTGCGCGCGCGGCCGGGCCGGTCAGCAGGCGCGCCAGCGCCTCCGCCTCGTTCCGCTCCGCCGCCGGAAGCGCCGCCAGCAGCAGAGCCATCGTGCCGCCGTCGGCCAGCAGCCCCCGGACGGCGGGAGCGGCATGTCCGGCGACGAGGCGAAGCAGCTCGACCGGCCGCCGGCGAAGGAGCAGGGCGACGTCGCGAGTCGAGGCCGGACCGCCGGTCGCGGCGCCGCGGCCGGCGGCGAGCCGGCGCAGGGCGGCGTCTTCGGCGGCCGCCAGGGCGCGGCGGGCCGAGCCGCTCCCGCCACGGTCGCCGCCCGCCCCCCGCCCGAAAGCCGCGGCTCGTGCCGCCTCGTCCGCAAGCGAAGCGCCGCTGCTGCCGCTGCCGCCGCCGGCGCCGGCGCCGGCGCCGGCGGAGGCCGAGTGCCTCCGGCCCTCTCCGGGCCCGGCTTCAGTCCCCGCTCCAGCCGTCCCGCCCGCGATCGCGCCGGCGCCGGCATGCCGGGCGCCGAGCCCCGCTCGCGAGGCTTCGGCGCCTCCGCCGGAGAGGCGCTCGGCAAGCAGTCGGGCGAGCGCCGCCGGCTCGGCGCCGGCCGCGCCGAGCGCCCGGTTCAGCGTCGCCCGCGCCTCGCCCGGCTCCGGGGCGACCAGGACGAGGAGGCGACGAAGCGCCCGGGGCGAGAGCCGCGCGAGCGCCGCCGCGGCGCGGCCCCGGTCTCCCGGGCCGATGGCGAGATCGTCGAGCAGGGCATACGCCGCGACGCCCCGGAGGTCCGCGACCGCCCGCTCCAGGGCTTCGGCGCAGGCGCGCTCGGCGCCGCGGACGTGCAGGAGCGCACGCAGCAGGTCGGCCGCCCGGCGGCGGCCGAGGTCGCGCGCCAGGGCGCCCGTCTCCGGTCGCAGCGCCTCGCGCAGGACGGCGGCGAGCGCCTCGCCGCCGGCCTCCGGGGAGGCCGGGGCGGACTGCGCGAGCCGCTCGAGCAGCTCTTTCGGCGCCTCGCGGCGCCTTCGGCCGAGCGCCTCGGCGAGCCGCTCCGCCAGCACCGCCGCCGGCGCTCCGGACGAGAGTCCCGCCGCCGCCGCGATGAGCGCCGCCAGCTCGTCGGCGGCCGAAGCTCGGGCGAGGCGCGCGAAGCCGCCGAGCACCGGCGCGAGATGCGGCGGCAGCAGCCAGGCGGCGGCACGGTCGAGCGGGACGGCGTCGGCGAGCCGAGCCGCCAGCCGCGGGCGGCGACGGACCCGATCCCCGAGCCGCCGGCGCAAGCCCCAGGGGTCGGCCGCGAATGCGGCCTCGACAGCCTGCCGGAAGCGCGCCGCATCGGACTCGGTAGCGCCGGCGAGCATCGCCTCGACGGCCCGGTCGAGCGCCGCGAACGGGGCGTCGGCCGCGCCGTCGTCGTACCGGCCGTGGTCCCACTCCCGGCCGCCGTCCCGGCCGGCCGCCGCCGCGCCGCCGCGGTCGCCGGACGGC